>NZ_JAEIMH010000023.1:37078-78785 GCF_016464295.1 Streptomyces sp. N35
CGCCGGCCGGCGGATGAGCATGCCGGTGGCCGTGCAGGGCGCCGCCGCCGGCGGGAACCTCAAGTCACTGGTCGTGTACGTGAGTTACGACCAGGGCAGGACTTGGCGGAAGCTGACCGTGCACGGCGGCGAGGTCGAGTTCACCAACCCGGCCAAGGGAAAGTCCGTCTCCTTCCACGCGAAGATCAGCGACAAGAAGGGCAACACCACGGCGATGTCGGTCTACGACGCGTACTACGTCAAGTAGGCCGTTCTTCGGGCCGGCAAGGTGGCAGTTCAAATGGAAGGGGGCCCGCGGGGCCCCAAGGGTTCCGCCGGGCCGCCCCGCCTTATTTGGGGGGTGCGTACATGAAGCGGTGGACAGACGGTCTGTACGAGGTGTCGACATTGGTGTACTCGAGTTCCTCGCACACACTCCATGTGCGTGAGTACGACGCCGATTCGAACCTGAATATGACGCAACGATCGTCGTCGGTGAACTTCTGCATCCAACCGTAGTAGCGAACTCTTTGCGCTGCGTCCACGCACCGCTGGAGGTGAAGTGCCCCGGCGGCTGTCTCCTTGTCGACGAACGGCCGGCATGCGGCCAGCGGAGCGACTTCGCTTTTCGGCGCCGAGGCGACAGCGGCCGGCGCGCTGACCGCTGCGAGAATCACCGCGGCGCCGAGGACGCCCATCTTCTTGATCGTGTGAGTCATGAGCCTCATACCCGTCTCGTCTTGGCGGACTTGTTCCGCGTGACCCACGGGAGCCCGAGGGAGACCGGAATCCGAGGGACACAGGGAGAACGTCTCAGGCGGGCCGCTCGTATGACTCGTGGGGAAAGAAAGTTCTGCGAAGGCTCTGCAGCCCCCGCAGCCTGGCGCGGGACACGGTTCCACGGTGGACGCCGAGGATCTCCGCGGCCTGGTCGATCGTGTACCCCTCGACATCCACGAGGCGCACCGCTGACGACTGGCCGGACGGCAGCCCGGCCAGCATGCGCTCCGCTTCCCAAGCCGCCTCGACGGTGCAGTCGAGGGGAGTCGTCGGCACTTCGGGCAGGTCGGAGGCGAGTACCTCACGCCGTTGCCGGCGTCGCTGATCGATCAGGGCCGAGGCCATCGCTTTGATCGCGTACGCACGTGGATTGGGATGGGTGGCGAACGCGGGGCCGCGGGACAGGAGCCTTTCGCACGCGTCCTGCAGCGCGTCCTCCGCCAGCCAGCGTGAAGCCTCACGTCGGGCTCTGCTCTGCATATGGGGCAGGAGCACGCACAGGAGCGTTTTGGCGTCAGGACCTGACGCCCCAGGTAATTCGTCGGATTCGGGAACAAGGCCTGCGGAACTCATGGCAACCCCCAAGCATTGGAATCGCCGGGATCTTATGCCAAGGCGCTTCAGGGCAACGCGATTTGAGGGGAATCTGAGATTCCGAATTTCCCTGCTCCGGTGCGAGTTGGCTGAATTCTTGCCTGTCCGGGCTTCGGTGCGGTCCGGTGCCGGGGCGATTTCGGCAACTTTCGTGCAGTGTGTGATGCCCGGATTGCTGTGGCTCCGTCTGAGGGATTTCTCTGCCGGAAGCCGTGAATGGCCAAAAGTCGATCGACGCAAGGGGGTTCGGCGTTCATGGGTGGTGAAGCTCAAATTTCCCTCATCAAATTTTCGCGCCTCTTGTGATTTGCGAATTGCGGCACGAGAGTGACCTGCGCATGCCAGGAAGGCGGAAAGAATCCCTTCCTTCGGGTGCCGGCCGGCGGTCGCGAATGGCCGCCATCCGTTCCGTTGACCGGTGGATCTCCAAGGAGTGCACGTGAATTCGCGAAGAATCAGCCGTCCTTCCGCACGCCGTCGCACCACGCTCAAGGCCACGCTGGTGGCCACCGCGCTCACCGCCACCACGCTCGCCGGCCTGGCCACTCCGGCAAGCGCCGCGCCTCAGGTACCGACCGCGGCGGAGTACAAGACCTGGCTGCGTACGCAGGCCGAGAGCGGTGATACGCAAGCGGCCTACACGTCCAGTGCGTTCAGCGCCCTCTCCGCGACGAACCAGAGCAAGTTCCTCAAGTACCTTGTCGACGGAGAGGTCTTACGCGCATTCGCGGCCGCCGCCGCCGGTGAGACACCGGAGACCGTCGTCCTGGCGGACGGCGACGTGGTGATCGAGACCGACCAGGGCGCCGCACCGACCGCCGCGGCGTCCGGCGGGATCTCGACCATGGGCACCGCCGGCGACTGGAGTTGCTGGTACAACGTCAAGCAGAAGATCCTCGGGGTGACCATCACCCGCCTCAACTTCAAGGAGTGGTACCACTCCACGAGGACCAAGGTCGACAAGGTCTACAACGCCTCTGCTTCGCACACGAACTACAACATCGGCGTGTCCATCAGCCATGAACCCGAAGAGCAGTGGATCTCGGCCGCGGGCAATGCGCTCGCGTACGTCACCTGGCACGGCTCGATCATCTACAAGGGCTTCGGCGTGAACATCGACAAGCGCCACCACCTGCGCTGCGACGAGACCGGAATCCGCTACTACTACCTCAAGAACATCTAGCCGTGGCGTAGGGGCCACTGGAGGCATCCCATGGCACAGAGCACCACGAAACTCGTCCTGTACGCAGTTGCCGTGATCATCGTCATCGGCATCGCAGGGGGCATCGCCTGGAGCAGCCTGTAGCACGCACGCGGTGCCTGACCGGACACAACTGCCCTGATGCGCAAGTGAGTTGAAACGGCCCGCAGGGATCCGCGTGGTTCCTGCGGGCCGTACCCGTGACGTACTGTCCCAGGCATGAGCAGCCGGACTGTCGAGTACATCCGCTACACCCTTCCCGCGGACGGCGCCGAGGACTTCATCGCCGCCTATGAGCGCGCCGCCGAACCGCTCGCCGCCTCCCCGCAATGCGTCGACTACGAGCTGCGGCGCTGCGAGGAGGAGCCCGAGTCCTTCATCCTGCGGATCACCTGGACCTCCACGAGCGACCACATCGAGACCTTCCGCGCCTCCGCGGAGTTCCGCACGTTCTTCGCCGCGGTCAGCCCGTACGTGAAGGACATCACCGAGATGCGGCACTACGCCCCGACCGGGGTGGCCGGGCAGGGCGCGGCGGTGCCGTCGCTGTACGCGTGGGCCGGCGGCGCGAAGACCTTCGACCGGCTCACCGAGGCCTTCTACGCCAGGGTGGTCGAGGACGATCTGCTCGGCGGGCTGTTCAGGGAGCTGCCGGCCGAGCACGCGCGGCATGTCGGGGCCTGGATCGCGGAGGTGTTCGGCGGCCCGAAAACCTACAGCGAACAGCTCGGCGGCCACCAGCACATGGCCACCAAGCACCTCGGCAAACACATCACCGAGGCGCAGCGCAGGCGCTGGGTGAACCTGATCCTGGACGCGGCCGACGAGGCGGAGCTGCCCGACGACCCCGAGTTCCGCTCGGCGTTCGTCGCCTATATCGAGTGGGGCACCCGGATGGCGCTCTACTACTCCAACGACGTCTCCGACGAGGACTGCCCGCCCGTCCAGCCGATGCCGAATTGGGGGTGGGGGGTGCCGGGCGGTCCGTATCAGCCTTGATCGTTATCAGCTCTGATCGTCATCAGCCCTGATTGCTATCAGCTCTGATCGTTCGCGTGCGAGGTGCGCTCGGCCGTCGCGTCCGCGCCCCAGCTGACCAGCAGGCGCAGCGCCTCGGCCGAGGGCGTGCCGGGCTCCGCGTGATACGTGGACAGGCACTGCTCCCCGTCGTCGGCCAGCTGCAGCGTCTCGTACGAGAGGGTCAGCTCGCCCACCAGTGGGTGGCGCAGGACCTTCGTGCCGTGGCCCTTCTCCTTGACGTCGTGCGCGGCCCACAGGCGCCGGAACTCCTCGCTCTTCACGGAGAGCTGTCCGACGAGCGCGGAGAGTTCCGGGTCGTCGGGGTGGCAGCCCGCGTCCATCCGCAGATAGCTGACGACGTCGCTGGCCTTCTGTTCCGGGTTCACGAACAGGGCCTTGACCTGCGGATTCAGAAAGATCATCCGGGACCAGTTGCGGTCCTCGGGCTTCCAGGACGCGATATCGCCGAAGAGCGCGGCCGCGGCCCGGTTCCAGGCCAGGATGTCGGTGCGCCGCCCCACGATGTACGCGGGCACGCCCTCCATCGCGTCGAGCAGCTGCTGCAGCGCGGGCCGCACCTGCTGCCGGGCGCCGCCGCGGCGCTTCTTCTTGTGCTGCTTCGGCTTCGTCAGATGCAGCAGATGGGCGTGCTCGGCGTCGGTGAGACGCAGGGCCCGCGAGATGGCCTCCAGGATCTCCGTCGACACATTCGCGCCGTTGCCCTGCTCGAGACGCGTGTAGTACGCCACCGAGACCCCGGCGAGCTGCGACAGCTCCTCACGCCTGAGGCCCGGCACGCGGCGCCGGTTCCCGTAGTCCGGCAGGCCCACGTCGGAGGGCTTGATACGGGCCCGGCGGGTGCGCAGGAACTCGCTCAGCTCCGCACGCCGGTCGAGGGCGGCGGCGTCGGCGGGGACGCCGGTCGAAGGGGCGTCGGCCGCGGCGGGTTCCTGATCAGTCATGCGATCCAGTATCACTCCGCCGTACGCACGGATCCTGACCCTGCCAGTAGTAGGAACACCGGACGTAGGCACAACAGTGGGCTGGGTAGCACCCTGCGGGTCCTGCATTCTCGTATCGACGCAGCAACTCGATCATCACGAGACGCAGCAACGCGGTCACCACGAGACGCACCGACTCGATCACCACGAGGGGAACCCCCGACCATGAGCACCACCGTCGCCGCCTACGCCGCCCCCGCCGCCAACGCCCCCCTGGAGCGCACCACCATCGAGCGCCGGGCGCTGGGCGCGCACGACGTCCTGATCGACATCAAGTACGCCGGCATCTGTCACTCCGACATCCACCAGGCCCGCGACGGCTGGGGCGAGGGCATCTTCCCGATGGTGCCCGGCCACGAGATCGCCGGTGTGGTCAGCGAGGTCGGTCCTGAAGTCACCAAGTACAAGGTCGGCGACCGCGTGGGCGTCGGCTGCTTCGTGGACTCCTGCCGTGAGTGCGAGTACTGCAAGCAGGGCCTGGAGCAGTACTGCACGCAGGGCATGACCGGTACGTACAACGCGCTCGACAAGAACGGCGAGCCCACCTACGGCGGCTACTCCACGCACCTCGTCGTCGACGAGAACTACGCGGTGCGCATCCCCGAGGGCATCGACCTCGACGTGGCCGCGCCCCTCCTGTGCGCGGGCATCACCCTGTACTCCCCGCTCAAGCACTGGAACGCGGGCCCCGGCAAGAAGGTCGCCATCGTCGGCCTCGGCGGGCTCGGCCACATGGGCGTCAAGATCGCCCACGCGCTCGGCGCCGAGGTCACCGTGCTCTCGCAGTCGCTGCGCAAGAAGGCCGACGGCGAACGCCTGGGCGCCGACCACTACTACGCCACCAGCGACCCGGCGACCTTCGAGGAGCTGGCCGGCACCTTCGACCTGATCGTCTCGACCGTCTCGGCGCCGCTCCCGCTGGACCAGTACCTGTCGTTGCTGAAGGTGGACGGCGTCTTCGCGAATGTAGGCGCCCCCGAGGAGCCGGTGTCGTTGAACCTCTTCTCGGTCATCGGCGGCCGCAAGACCCTCGCGGGCTCGATGATCGGCGGCATCGCGGAGACCCAGGAGATGCTGGACTTCTGCGCGGGGCACGGCTTCGGCGCGGAGATCGAGGTCATCTCGGCGGACAAGATCAACGAGGCGTACGAGCGCGTCCTCGCCTCGGACGTCCGCTACCGCTTCGTGATCGACACCGCCACGATCTGACGCCTTGCGCCGTACGTGAGTTGGGCCCGGTTCCTGTCTCAGGGGCCGGGCCCTCGGCGTGTGTCTCTCGGGAGCCGGGGCCTCCTTCGGCGTGTGCATCTCAGGAGCCGGGGCTCCTTCGGCGTGCGCATCTCGGGAGCTGGGCCCTCAGTGTGGGCATCGGAGGGTCATGATTCACTCGGAACGGAACGCGATCCCGGAGCACGGGACGCGGAACTCGCACGTTCGAAGGGGAACTCCATGAAGATCCTGGTAGTCGGAGCCGGCGCCACGGGTGGCTACTTCGGCGCGCTGCTCGCCCGTGCGGGCCGCGACGTGACCTTCCTCGTCCGTCCGGGACGCGCCGCGGTCCTGCGTTCGCGCGGTCTGCGCATCACGGGCAAGGGCACGGAGGACTGGGAGCCCCTGACGCCTCAACTGGCCCTGGCGGACGAGCTCTCCCAGCCGTACGACCTGATCCTGCTCGCCGTGAAGGCCACCGCCCTGGACGCCGCCGTCGAGGCGATACGGCCGGCGGTCGGACCCTCGACCACGATCATGCCGTTCCTCAACGGTCTGGCCCATGTCGACCGCCTCACCGCGGAGTTCGGCGCGGACGCGGTGCTCGGCGGAGTGGTCAAGGTCGTCACGACGCTCACGCCCGAGGGCGATATCGTCCGGCTCGCGCCGCTGTCCCAGCTGACGTTCGGAGAGCAGGCGGGCGGCCTCTCGAAGCGGGTGGAGGAGATACGGGAGATCCTCGACGTTCCCGGAATCGATGCCGTGGCGTCGGCGGACGCGCTCGGGGCGATGTGGTCGAAGTGGGCCTTCATCGTGACGATGGGAGCGCTCACCTGCCTCGGACGCGGCACGGTGGGCGACGTGAACGCCGTTCTGGGAGGGCCCTCGCTCGGCCCGGCGCTGCTCGCGGAGGCGTCGGCGGTCGCGGCTGCGGCGGGGCATCCGCTGCCGTCGGACGAACTGGCCTTCACACGCACCGTGGTGACGACCCAGGGTTCGTCACTGGTCCCGTCCCTGTACCGGGATGTGGTCGACGGCCGGCCGACCGAGGCCGAGCACCTTTTCGGCGATCTCACCGCGCGGGCACGGACGTTGGGTGTGGCCACGCCGCTGCTCGATCTGGCGACGCTGCAGCTGCGGGTGCATGAGCACCGGTTGGGCGGCGGGCAGTAGCCGGCGGTCCGGGCTCTGCCTCGTAGGGGCTCGGCGGCCTGGCCCGGCTGGGGCATGCGCCAGAGCCTGGACCGGGCCGCCCTGACCGCGAGCGGCAAGGCCGCCGTGCGCAGGGTCGGCATGATCGGGGACAACGCCCGACGCCATCGACCTCACCAGCGCCCACGTCGCCCGCTACGGCGCCCGCCGCGGGGCCTCGACCGGCGGGAATTGCGTTGCGGTACGCGTCCGCCGCCAGCTATATGTCGAGATCATGGACCTCTCCCGTATCCCCGCACTGCCCGACCCCGCAACCGCCGCGGCCGAAGTCACCACCGCGCTCAAGTCCCTTGCCGGGCTTGACCTCACGCTGCCGCAGGACGGCGCGCCCGCAGCCCTGCCGGAGCTCGGCGCCCCGGGGGTGTGGGTGGCGGCGGCCGGTGCGTGCGACCCGGCGGACGGTGTGATCGTGTACGCCCACGGTGGCAGCTTCACCAGCCGTATGCCGGAGCTGATCGCGCTCTACGCGCACCGCCTCTCCTCGGTGACCGCCCGCCCCGTCTTCGTCTCGCACTACCGACTGGCCCCGGCCGACCCGTATCCGGCGCCCCTCGACGACGTCATCGCGGCCTACGAGGGGCTGCTCGCCGCAGGTGTCCCGGCCGAACGCGCCACGCTGCTCGGCGAATCCTCCGGCGGCGCGCTGGTCCTTTCGGCGCTCCTGCGCCTGAAGTCGGCCGGCCGCCCGCTCCCGGCCGCGGCGATCACCATCTCGCCCCTGACGGACTTCACCCTCGCCGGCGCATCGATCGACGCGGCCGGCGAACACGGCGTGGACCGCGCCCTGTTGACCCGCATCACGGACCAGTACCTCGCGGGCGCCGCACGGGACGAGGCACCTCAGTCCCCGTACCACGGAGAACTCTCCGACCTCCCGCCGCTCCTGATGCTGGCCGGCGGCGCGGAGGCCTTCCTCGACGACACGCTCCGCTTCGCCGAGGCGGCATCGGCGGCGGGTACGAAGGTGTCGGTGGACGTGTACGAGGCCCTCACGCACGCGTTCCAGATCACGGCACTGACCCCGGAAAGCCCCACGGGGGAGCGGCTTTTGACCCGTCTGGCCTCCTGGATCGACGACCGCACGGGCGCCTCATGAGCACGGTCCGCCGCTTCGTCGCCCGCGGTGTCCCCGGCGGCTACCGCATCTGGAACCGCCGCCCGGGCCGCTGGTGGGGCGAGGTCTACGAGACCTGCCCGGACGACCTCCTCACCGAGCTGAACGGCGCCCGCGACCCGGCGCGGGTGGTGGAACTGCAGCGCAGATACCGGGCGTTGAAGCGCTGAGCAGGCAGTGGCGCGCCGGCGCCGACGCCCAGCGGGCCGAGGCGGCGCCCCCTGGACACGCCCGCCCGCATCCGGCACGGTCGGGAACTCGAGCGAAGGGGGCCCACCTGTGGCCGATCAGCCTGATTTCCGTGGCAGCGCGCTGGTGGTGCGCGGTACGTCGACGGTGTACGACGTCAGCCAGGGGAGCGCGGACGTCCGGAGCGGTACGCGATGCACCGCCCGTACCCGCTTTCAGATCGCCTCGGTGAGCAAGCAGTTCACGGCCGCGGCGGTCATGCTGCTCGTCGAACGCGGCGCGGTCGCGCTGGACGACGACGTGAGCCGCTGGATCAGTGACTGCCCGCCGGGCTGGCGCGGGATCACCGTGCACCACCTGCTGACGCACACCTCGGGCCTGGGGCACTGGGAGGACTTTCCCGAGCTCGACCTGACCGCGTGGATGCCGTCCGACGAACTGCTGAAGGTGTTCAGGGAGTCCGCGCCGAAATTTCCGCCCGGCTCCGGCTGGTACTACAGCAGTCCCGCGTACGTCCTGCTCGCCCACCTCGTGGAACGGGCGGGCGGCGAGCCCTACCGGCAGTTCCTCACCCGGCAGATCTTCGAACCGCTCGGCCTGCACGACACGTTCGCGGGCGCGCCGGGCGACCGGTCCGAGGTGGCGGCGGGGCATGCGGGAGGCGCCGTGACACCGTCGTACGAGCTGGACGTGGTCGGCCTGGGCGCCGGCGACCTCTGGTCCACGACCGGCGACATGCTGCGCTGGGACCAGGCCCTCGCCACGGGCGCGTTCCTCGGCGACGAGTCCCGGCGCCTGATGTTCGCGCCCCACGCGACGACCGGCCTCGGGGAGCTGGACGCGTACGGCTACGGCTGGCAGATCGGCCGGATCGCCGGACAGCAGGTGCGCTGTCACAGCGGTGACAACGCCGGATTCAAGTCCTTCAACGCCTGGTTCCCGGAGCTCTCCGCCTACGTCATCGTCCTGACCAACCACGACGAACTCAACCCGGCCACCCTCACGGCCCACCTGACGCGAACCCACCTCACCGGCACATGATCCGGGCGGGGGGCCGGTTGCTGGTGCCCACGGCTTGTTGGTGCCCACGGCGCAGGTCACCCAGCCGGCAGGTTGTGCCACGCGTGTCCGCATCCCCCGGCGCAGTACAGCGTCCGCCTGCGGGTGTCGGCAATGCTGAAGAGGGCGAGGAGCAGGCGGAAGGACTTGGTGAGTTCGTAGGCCGGAAGTGCTTCCATCCCGAAGCGCCATTTCGTGAGCATCACCGCCGGCGTGTGGGTCGGGCGGATACCGGAACGCGCGATGCTCTCGGGCACGTCCTCCTCGCGTGCCCGGGCCTGCCCGCAGAACAGCACCAGCGCGTGCAGGGCCTTGCGGCGGTCATCCTCCGAGAGGCCCTCGAACCACACAACGCCCTCGGCCACCGGCCTGAGCCCTTGCGCGAGTTCGTTGAGGATCACCTCATGTGCGTACAACACCGTGTTCCACCCCCATGGTTGAGCCCAACGGCACGCGGACGGCGGCCGGAGACGGAGCGGGGGAGACGGAGCTGGGACTACCGCTGTTCCCACTGCTCCTTGGTGATCTCGTACCGGACGCCGCCGTGCTCGGAGCCCTCGATCGGCTCCATGTCCTCGGGCGTGGGGACGGTGTCCGCGAGCGTCATCCCGAGCTTCTCCATGATGTGGCGCGAACCGCGGTTCACGGTCATCGTCTCGGCCCAGACCATCCGCACACCGAGCCCCGTGAATGCCTTGCCCAGCAAGGCCCGTGAGCCCTCGGTGCCGTAACCCCTGCCCCAAGCCGCCTGCCGCAGCCGGTAGCCGAGCTCGACCTCGTCCAGCGGGCCCTGCGCCTCGGGACGCAGGATGAACCAGCCGATGAACGCGCCGCCATCCTTCTCGTGCGCGGCGAACAGCCCGAGCTCGCCGCCCCACTTCTCGTATCCGGCGAGGATCTTCGGCAGATGCTGCTCGCGGATGACGTCCGGCGCGGTCGGTACGCCACCGCTCAGGTAGCGCATCACCGCCGGATCGCTGTCCAGCTCGATCAGCAGCTCCGCATCATCGGCAGTGAAGCGGCGCAGGGACAGACGCTCGGTCTCAAGGTAGGCATCCACGCGTGGATCATCCCTGAACCGGCCCACCGGGCCCAACGGTTTTCCCCATCCGACGGCTGCCGTGCCCGCACCATCCGTCAGTCCATCCAGCCGACTTCACGGTGCACACGGTCGATCTCGTTCCCGCTCAGCCACCGCAGGCGAAGGTGTGTGCCTCTGATCGTGAAGGTGTCCTCGGACCATGCCCGGAGCTCGTTCCCCAGCGCTTCGTCCGGAACGACACCGCCCTCGGCATCGTGGGGGAGGGCCGGGTGTGCGGGAGCCGTGCGCAGCAGCACCCACTGCGGCAGTTCCCCCACCTCCTGCCTCCGCCGGCGCCAGAACGGCCCCAGCTCCTCCCGCCAGCCGACCACTCTGACGCCGAGACACCCCACCTGCTCGTCACCGTCGAACACCACGGCGGCCGCCCGGCGGTATCCCTCCAAGGCCCGCTCGACCGCCTCGTCCTCGCAGATATCGCACTTGAGGCAGTCATCCAGTGCGTGCCAGTCCCGTCTGTCGGGAACTTCGATCAAGCACTCCCAGGGATACCCGCACAGAGCCTCTTGCTCAGCCTCGATCTGCAGATGGCACGTCGCGGTCGGCTCCCCGGGGTCGATCTCGTGGACCATCTGCGTCTGCACTTCGCCGGGGAGCAGGTCGAAGACCCGTCGCCGGCCACGACGAGGCGGCGGCCACCCCAGCCGCTCGGTCGAGACGATGAACGATTCTCCGGCCACGCTCCCATGGTCACGCCGAGGCAGCCGTACAGCATCCGAGCAGGGTGCTCGTGTCACAGCCCTGCCGAGTTGGTGGGAGCCGAGCGGCATGCCACGAGTTCGTCGTCCGCGACAGCCCGCAGCAGACCGTCGACGCGACCGGGCTCCCACGGGCGTCGGCCGGCGTAGAGGCGTCTATGGATGTGCGAGTCCGGTCAGGGTCGCCGGGGCGAAGCCCGTGCTCAGCCGTCCGCCTTCGCCACCCCGATCGGACACGACACTCCCGTCCCCCCGATCCCGCAGTACCCACCCGGATTCTTGTCGAGGTACTGCTGGTGGTAGCCCTCCGCCGGGTAGAACGGGCGCTCGGGTGCGGGGAGGATTTCGGTGGTGATCGTGCCGTAGCCCGAGCCCGTGAGGACCTTCTGGTAGGCCTCGCGGGACGATTCGGCCGCCTCCGCCTGCGCGTCCGAATGCGTGTGGATCGCCGAGCGGTACTGGGTGCCTACGTCGTTGCCCTGGCGGAAGCCCTGGGTCGGGTTGTGGTTCTCCCAGAAGACCTTGAGGAGGTCGGCGTACGAGACCACCGCCGGGTCGAAGACCACGCGGACGCCCTCCGTGTGGCCCGTACGGCCCGAGCAGACCTCGTCGTACGTGGGGTGCGGGGTGTAGCCGCCCTGGTAGCCGACCAGAGTGGTCCAGACTCCCGGGGTCTGCCAGAACTTGCGTTCCGCGCCCCAGAAACAGCCGAGCGCGAAGTCGGCGGTCTCCAGGCCGTCCGGGTACGGGCCGAGCAGCGGGGTGCCGAGAACGGTGTGCTGTTCGGGCACGCTGTACGACGGCTCCGGGCGGCCGCGGAGGGCTTCCTCCGGGGTGGGGAGCTGGGGGATGCGGCCGAAGATCATGTGGTTCCTCCCGTGCGGGGCCCTGAGGTCGACGGCACCGTCCGGACGGGCCGCTCTGTCTGAGGAACGTCTGCGCCGGGGGAGGGATTCCGCGCGCTCGCCCCCGTCAGCGTTCCGTAAGGATTCCGGTCAGTGTTCCGGTGAATGCGGCAGCGCGTCGCGTTCCGGTGAGTGCGGCAGCGTCGCGTTCCGGTCAGTGCGGCAGCGTCGCGTTCCGGTCAGTGCGGCAGCGTCGCCGGATTGCCGCCGTTCGCCTCGTACCCCGCGACCGCCATCGCCCGGAACACCGCGTACGCGGCCGCCGGGTCCGCCGACTGCGTCCACGGCAGGGCGCCCACATGCCCGTCCACGGCGACGATCTGCTGCATCGCCTCGCCCCAGCGCTCGGAGCGTACGAGGAAGAAGACCAGCAGGTGGCGGGCGTGCGCAGCCATCGGGTCGTCGGGCCGTGCGGACTGCACGGCGAACTGGGCGCCCTCGACCGCGTGCCGTACCACTTCGCTCTGCCAGAAGCTGTTGACCGTCTGCACCTCGGGGAGGTGGTCGTACACCGCGAACAGGGGGAGTGCGGCGAGCAGCGAGCCCTGCGGGGCGCGGGCGGCCGCGGCCTCGGCGAACTCGTAGGACTGCTCGCGCGAACCGTGCCACTTCTCGGTCGAGTAGTGCAGCGCCGCGAGATGCGCACCCATGTGCTGCGGCGCGCGGTCCAGGATCTTCAGCCACAGCTGGTCGAACTCGGGCCGCTGGTAACCGAGTCCGCGCGCGACGGCGAGCTCGATGATGTACGGAACGGGGTCGCCGGGGGCGAGCAGCGCGGCCTCGGCGCAGGCCGCCTTCGCCTCCTCCAGGATGATCCGGTGCTCGTCGGTGCCGGGCACGGCGGTACGGAAGGCCTGCTGCACCAGGAACTCGGCGTGCACGGCCGCACCGCCCGCGTCCTTGGGCGCCTCGGCCCGCCACACCCGCAGCCACTGCCCGCCGGGCGCCTCGCTGACGCCGCCCGGCCGCTGCGCCAGCTCGAGCGAGGCCGCGCCCGCGAAGGCCTGGACGCGCTGCCAGCGCAGCTCGCCCTCGGCCGGGGTGCCGGCGAGCAGCTGCGACGCCGCCTTCCAGCTCTGGGTGCCCTGGACCACGTCGAGGACGTCGAGCAGGTCCTGGTCCGGGCCCGGCATCCGGATGTCCAGTTCTTCCTGCAGGGCGAAGCCGTAGTTCGCCGGGTCCGCGGCGTCGGGGGCGCCGGGCGAGGTCAGGCGGATGCCGCCACGGCCGCGGCGCAGGAAGGGGCTCAGTGCGGCGCCGAGCACGAGCAGAGCCATCAGGACCCAGAGAATCTCCATGCCTCCAGGGTTCCATAACGGTGGGGGCAGGTGGCGAGGCGGTCTCGGGTGCGGGTGGGTGGGGAGCTTGCGGGTGAGCCGGGGTGTGGGTGAGGGCGGGCGTGTGGGGGCGCCTGCGGGTGGGTGAGGGCGGGCGTGTGGAGGCGCCTGCGGGTGAGCGGGTCTGCTCAAACGCCGCAGGGGCTGAAGGTGCTCAGCCGTCGCATGGCCTCCCGTTCCACCCGTGCCACCTCGTCCAGCCTCGCCCCCGCCTCCTCCAGAGCGCCCTTGCCGATCAGCTCCGCGACAGCGGTCCACAGCTGCGCCGCCTCCGCGTACAGCGCATGCCCCGCCCCCCGCCCCCGGCTGGCGGCCCGGGTGGGCGGCTTGGGCGGGAAGTCGCGGTACAGGTTGCGGAACAGGGCGCCGCCCGTCCCCGCGCGTTCCATCAGGAGGGCCGCCTGCGGCAGGTCGCGGCCGGGGTCGGCGGAGCGGGAGAGCCAGCCGGGGACGAGCTTCGCCGCCTTCGCGATGCCGCGGTGGCCGAGGTTCGCGATCGGCGGGTTCAGGAAGGCCGTCGCGCAGGCGGTGATCGCCGGGGCGAGACAGTCCCGTACGTCCCGTACGGACACGCCGCCCGCAGGCACCCGCACCGTGAACGAGCGCGCCTTGGCCGACATCGGCCCCTTCGCCGCCCGCGCCTCGGCGAGCGAGGCCGGCGAGGTGGTCACGGCCCCGCCCTGTGGTGCGGTGTCGACCAGGTACGCGCGCTCCTCGTCGTATCCGTACATCGCGACGACATGCCCGCCGAAGTGCACCTTCGAGGTGAAGTACTCCAGGTGGTAGCTGTCGAGCTGAAGCCCGACGGGGTGGCCGGCGTCGAGGACCTCCGTCACGTTCGACCAGGCTTTGCGCGGCGAGGACGTCTCCCGTACGTCGAGTTCGAGGCCCAGCGTCGCGGTCAGGTTGCGGGTGAGCTCGAAGGGCTTGACCCGGCCGCCGAGGAAGGGGAAGTCCAGGTACTTCGCGTCCCAGTAGATGAAGGAGAGCCCCGAGCCGAGCCCGAACAGCATCGGCTCGGACAGGTCGAGGCCCTCGTGGCGCAGCAGCACCCCCAGCGCCGTCGTCTCGCAGTGCTGTCCGCCCCGGGTGTCGATCCCGCTCACCTTCACGCCGTCCGCTCCCCGCCCTCGCCTGGCGCCCTGCCCGTGCCCGGCGCCTTCCCTCTGCCCGGCTCCCCGTCCTCGTCCGATACCCGGCCTTTGCCCGGCGCCCTGCCCTCGCCCCGCTCACCGTCCCTGCCCGGCGCCCTGCCCAAGCCCCACTTACCGTCCCCGCCCGGCTCCACCGCCTCGCCCGACTCCACGGCCACGACAAGCCGTGTCCGGTACTCCTCCACCGCCACCTCGTCCCCCGGCCCCACCAGATACGCCTCCCGCACCGGTCCCCGCGCCGTCAGCCCCCGCTCCTGCACCGCGGCGAACAACGCGTGGTACGCGAGCGGCAGTTCGGCATACGCCCCGGTATGCAGCACCGACAACACCACTCCACCGGCCAGCACCTCGACGTCGAGCCCTGGACCCCTAAGGCCCGCACCCCCAAGCCCCGCACCGCCCAGCCCGGCACCCCCAAGCCCTGCACCGTCCAGCCCCACACCCCCAAGCCCCGCACCACCCGCCCCCACAACCTCCGCCCCCACCGCCAACGCCACCCTCTCCTCCAGGTCCAGCGGATACAGCCCCCACAGCGGCGGCGTCCACCCCACCCCGACCGCCCCCAGCACCCCCACAAGCCGCCCGACGCACTCGCCGACCGCCTTCCCCACGTCCGCCGCCGCGCACGTGGCCCGCACCACGGCGAGGTGACGTGCGGGCTCCCGCGCCAGGGTCACCTCGTACGACGGAAGGCCGTCGGCCACCCGCGTCAGCATCCGCAGCCGTCCCTGATCGCGGCGGATCCGGGCGGCGAGCCGGTCGCGTTCGGAGCGGAGGATCTTCGCGCGCACGTCCGGCTCCGCGGTCGCCAGGGTCTCGCCGATCACCGCGAGCGGCAGGTCGAGTTCCCGCAGCAGCGCGATGGTCAGGGCGTCGCGTGCCTGGTCGGCCGTGTAGTAGCGGTAACCGGTGGCCGGGTCGACCCGTACGGGTGCGAGCAGGCCGATCTCGTCGTAGTGCCGCAGCTGTTTGACGCTGAGCCGGCACAGCCGGGCGAAACGTCCGATGGTGAGCAGTTCCTCGTGCACGCCTTCATCGTGGACTCTCCCACCGGGGGAGAGTCCAGGCCGCGCCGCGGGCGGAACCCGCACCGCACACCAACCGGAAACCACACCGCGCCACCGGCGGAACCCGCACCGCCCCGCACCCGGCGCCCCGCCGGACTACCCTCGGCTCCATGAGCGACGAGCACAACACCCCCGGCGCTGCCCGGAGTTTCGAGACCCTGGCCATCCACGCGGGGAACACCGCCGACCCCCTGACGGGCGCGGTCGTCCCCCCGATCTACCAGGTCTCCACGTACAAGCAGGACGGCGTCGGCGGTCTGCGCGGCGGCTACGAGTACAGCCGCAGCGCCAACCCGACCCGTACGGCCCTCGAGGAGAACCTCGCCGCCCTCGAAGGCGGCACCCGCGGTCTCGCCTTCGCCTCGGGCCTGGCCGCCGAGGACTGCCTCCTGCGCACCCTGCTCGCCCCCGGCGACCACGTGGTGATCCCCAACGACGCGTACGGCGGCACCTTCCGGCTGTTCGCCAAGGTCGTCTCGCGCTGGGGCGTGGAATTCTCGGTCGCCGATACGAGTGACCCCGCGTCGGTCCGCGCGGCACTCACCGACCGTACGAAGGCGATCTGGGTCGAGACGCCCTCGAACCCCCTGCTCGGCATCACGGACATCGCCGCGCTCGCCGACCTCGCCCGCACCGCCGGCGCGAAGCTGGTCGTCGACAACACCTTCGCGAGCCCGTACCTCCAGCAGCCCCTCGCCCTCGGCGCCGATGTCATCGTGCACTCGACGACCAAGTACATGGGCGGCCACTCGGACGTGGTCGGCGGTGCGCTGATCACCAACGACCCGGCGCTGGGCGAGGAGTTGGCGTATCACCAGAACGCGATGGGCGCGGTGGCGGGCCCGTTCGACGCCTGGCTGGTGCTGCGCGGCATCAAGACCCTGGCCGTCCGCATGGACCGGCACAGCGAGAACGCCACGAAGATCGCCGAGATGCTCACCCGGCACCCGCGCGTCACCCAGGTCCTCTACCCGGGCCTGCCCGAGCACCCCGGGCACGAGGTCGCGGCCAAGCAGATGAGGGCCTTCGGCGGCATGATCTCGTTCCGTGTCGAGGGCGGCGAGCAGGCGGCCGTCGACGTCTGCAACAAGGCGAAGCTCTTCACGCTCGGTGAATCCCTCGGCGGCGTCGAGTCGTTGATCGAGCACCCGGGCCGGATGACCCACGCCTCGGTGGCGGGCTCGGCCCTCGAAGTCCCCGCCGACCTGGTGCGCCTGTCGGTGGGCATCGAGTCGGCCGACGATCTGCTCGCGGATCTGCGCCAGGCCCTCGGGGAGTAGGCACCGAGGGTCAGGCGCTCGGGAAGCAGGCACCGAGCGTCAGGCGCCCGGGAACTGAGCACCCAGGTGGGCGGCCTCGCACAAGGCCGCCCACCGCACCGCACGGGTCACCGTCGCAGGCGCCCCCGTCGCAAGCACCCCGTCGCAAGCGGCTCCGTCACCACCCCTGCAGCGGCGGCGTCACCTCGGACGGCGGCGGTACGAACGGATCGGCCACCGCGACCCACACCATGAACGCCAGGAAGCCGAGCACCGCCCCCCACCACACGAGCCGCCGCACGACCATCCGCTGCCGCAGCAGCCGCGACCCGCGGCGCACCACGTCGTCGTACAACTCGGCCGGCACCGCCGGCGCCGGTGTGGTGTCGAGCAGCCGGCGGACCTCGTTCTCCTTACGGTCGGACACGCTCGACCCCCCGTACGGTCTCGGTGCTCGTGAGCCGCAGCGCCCCCGACTCCCCGGCGAGCACGAGCGACATCGCGCGGAAGCACAGCGTCCGCACCCGCTCCATCGGCAGCCCGAGCAGGGCCGCGGTCTGTTCCTCCGCGACGCTCTCGTGGACCCGCAGCACGAGCACGAGACGCTCCTGCGGCGAGAGCATCCCGAGGACCCCGCCCCGGCCTTCGCGCAGCCGCCAGCTCATCATCAGGAAGCGGTAGGCGAGTTGCTGGCGCGCATAGGTGTACGGATCCTCGCCGTGCAGCCGGTCCCAGGCCGCGTACGTACGCGAGAGCGCGGCGGTCAGCAGGCGCCGGGCGCGCGGATTGTCGTCGGCCGGCTCGGCGGTCAGCAGCGTCGCGGCATGCAGCAGCCGTCCGGCCGCGCCCGCGACGAAGGACTCGAAATCCCGGGCCCGGCGGACGAGTTGGACCGTCTGCCGCTCACGCACCGCGCCTCCTGGAACCTCGTCACAGGAGGTCCTGGTCTCATATCAGGCCAGTGCGGGGTCCCCGGTCAAGAGGCCGGAAGGTACCTGACGGTCACGATGCGGGCGGGATGTCCTCCGACGTCGCTCCCTGTCCCATCCGTGCGGACAGCGCGTCGTTGAAGCGCGTGAGGAGCGTGCAGAAGTCCTCGCGCTCCTTCGGCGCCCAGTCGGAGGTCAGCTGGGCCATCAGTTCACGCCGCGAGGCCCGTACCTCCTCGAGGCGGGACTGGCCGCGCGGGGAGAGCGCGAGCACCACCGCGCGCCCGTCCTCGGGGTGCGAGGTGCGCTTGACCATCCCGGACTCCACGAGCGGGGCGACCTGCCGGGTCACCGTCGAGGAGTCGATGCCCATGGCCGCGGCGAGCGCCTTGACGCCCATCGGGCCTTCGTTGTCCAGGCGGTTGAGCAGCAGATACGCGGCGCGGTCCATGGAGTTGCGCAGCTGCCCGACCCCGCCGAGCCGGGTCTGCTCGGCACGGCGTGCGAAGACGGCCACCTCGTGCTGCAGATGATCGAGAAGGACACTCTTCTCGGCGCTTTTCCCACCTGAGGGGTGGTCGGTCGTCATGTCCGGGGTTGTGGGCATGGCCGGGGCTCACTTCATGGTTGGTCGGCGGATTGGGGGACAGGGTACGCGGCCCGGGCCTTTGTCGTACCAGCGCTGCATAAACCCAAGGGCTCTGTTCCCCGCCCAGGCCACGAGTGCCCCCGACTGCCAGACTCGATGTCATGAACTACCGCACCGGTGACTCCTTGCATCTGTCCGCTCCCCGCCACCCGGTCACGCTCGACGATGTGCGGGGAGCGCAGAAGATGCTCATCGGCGTCTCCCGCGTCACCGCCATGGAGGGCAGCCGCCACCTGACCGAACTGGTCGGCTCCCCGGTCCACTTGAAGTGCGAGAACCTGCAGCGCACCGGTTCGTTCAAGCTGCGCGGCGCCTACGTGCGGATCGCCGGCCTGATCGCCGAGGAGCGCGCGGCCGGGGTGGTGGCCGCCAGCGCGGGCAATCACGCCCAGGGTGTCGCCCTCGCCTCCTCGCTCCTGGGGGTGCGTTCGACCGTCTTCATGCCGCAGGGCGCCCCGCTGCCGAAGGTCGCGGCGACGCGGGAGTACGGGGCCGAAGTACGTCTGCACGGACAGGTGGTGGACGAGACCCTGGCCGCGGCGCAGGATTACGCACGCGCGACGGGGGCCGTGTTCATCCACCCCTTCGACCACGCCGACATCATCGCCGGGCAGGGCACCCTCGGCCTGGAGATCCTCGAACAGTGCCCCGAGGTGCGCACGATCCTCGTCGGGGTCGGCGGCGGCGGCCTCGCCGCGGGGGTCGCGGTCGCGGTCAAGGCGCTGCGGCCCGACGTCCGCGTGATCGGCGTCCAGGCGGCGGGCGCGGCCGCGTATCCGCCCTCCCTCGCGCTGGGCCACCCCGTGGCCCTGGAGCACCCGGCCACGATGGCGGACGGCATCAAGGTGGGCCGCCCGGGAGACGTCCCCTTCAAAATCGTTGGCGATCTGGTGGACGAGATCCGTACGGTCTCCGAGGACGCGCTCTCGAGCGCGCTCCTGCTGTGCCTGGAACGCGCGAAGCTGGTCGTCGAACCGGCCGGCGCGGCACCGGTCGCGGCTCTGCTCAGCGCACCGGAGCAGTTCACGGGCCCGGTGGTCGCGGTCCTGTCGGGCGGCAATGTCGACCCGCTGCTCCTGCAGCGGATCCTGCGCCACGGCATGGCGGCGGCCGGCCGCTATCTGTCCCTGCGGCTGCGTCTGGCGGACCGGCCCGGCGCGCTGGCCTCGCTGCTCGCGGCGTTGTCAGTGCTCGATGCCAATGTGGTCGACGTGAGTCATGTACGGACCGACCCCCGGCTCGGGCTCACGGAGGTGGAGGTCGAACTGCACCTGGAGACCAAGGGGCCGCAGCACTGCACGGAGGTGGCCGCCTCGCTCCGCGAGGCTGGGTACACCGTGATCGCCTGAGGCTTCCCCGCAAAGGGGCTGCGGGACGCGATGTATCGCGTTATGGTGTGTCCGCTCGGGTCCCGTCCCCGGGGCTGTCCGCGTGCCTGCCAAGGCCGCCCCGCGCGCGCAATAAGTCGGGCAAATCTAAGATTTCTGTAAAAGATCACCCAAACACTGGGAGAACCCACATGCCAGGCGCCATCTACGCCGAGGGGCTGGTCAAGCACTTCGGCGATGTAAAGGCTCTGGACGGCGTCGATCTCGATGTCCCCGAAGGCACCGTCCTCGGCCTGCTCGGACCGAACGGTGCGGGCAAGACCACCGCGGTCCGCTGCCTGACGACGCTGCTCACCCCCGACAGCGGCAAGGCCGTCGTGGCGGGCATCGACGTCGTCAAGAACCCCAACGAAGTACGGCGCTCGATCGGCCTGTCCGGTCAGTTCGCCGCCGTCGACGAGTACTTGACGGGCCGTGAGAACCTGCAGATGGTCGGCCAGCTCTACCAGATGAGCAAGCGGGACGCGAAGGCGCGAGCCGCCGAGCTCCTCGAGCAGTTCAACCTCACGGACGCGGCCGACCGCCCCTCCAAGACCTACTCCGGCGGTATGCGCCGCCGTCTCGACCTCGCCGCGGCCCTGGTCGTATCGCCGCCGGTGATGTTCATGGACGAGCCGACCACCGGACTCGACCCGACCAACCGCCAGGCCCTGTGGGAGGTCATCAAGCAGCTGGTCGACGGCGGTACGACGCTTCTGCTGACCACGCAGTACCTGGAGGAGGCCGACCACCTCGCCCACGACATCTGCGTGATCGACCACGGGCGCGTGATCGCCCGCGGCACCTCGGACCAGCTCAAGGCCCAGACCGGCGGCGAGCGCGTCGAGGTCGTGGTGCACGAGCGCGACCACATCGCCACCGCCCAGGAAGTGCTGCGCGGCTTCGCGAAGACCGAGTCCGGTCACACCGTCGACGACCACACCCGCAAGCTCACCGTCCCGGTGACCGGCGGCGCCAAGCTGCTCGCCGAGGTCATCCGCGAACTCGACGCCCGCGGCATCGAGATCGACGACATCGGCCTGCGCCGCCCGACCCTCGACGACGTGTTCATCTCGCTGACCGGCCACAAGGCCGAGCTCGAGGAGGAGACGGACGCCGAGGGCGAAGACCCCAAGGCGGCGAAGGCCGCGAAGAAGGCCAAGAAGGAGGCCGGCCAGTGAGTGCCGTAACCGACACCGTCAAGGGCGGAGGCCCGGTGGCCGGCGGCGGCATCAGCGGGTCCGTCCGGGACTCCCTGGTCGTCGCCAAGCGCAACCTGATCCGGATGGCGCGGATCCCCGAGATGATCCTGTTCGGAATCATCCAGCCGGTGATGTTCGTGGTCCTGTTCACGTACGTCTTCGGCGGCTCGATCGCCATCCCGGGCGCCGGCGTCAGCGCCGATGCCTACAAGGAATTCCTGATGGCCGGCATCTTCGCCCAGACCGTCACCTTCGCCACGGCGGGTGCGGGCGCGGGCATCGCCGACGATATGCACAAGGGTCTGATCGACCGCTTCCGGTCGCTGCCCATGGCCCGCGGCGCCGTGCTGACCGGCCGTACTCTGGCCGACTCGGTGCAGACCGCCATCACGCTGCTCGTGCTCGCGATCGTCGCGCTGCTCGTCGGCTGGCGCACCCACGAGAACATCGGCTCGGTGCTCTTCGGCTTCGTGCTGCTGCTCCTGCTCGGGTACGCGTTCTCGTGGATCGGCGCCCTGATCGGCCTCTCGGTCCGCACCCCGGAGGCCGCGACCTCCGGCGGTCTGATCTGGCTGTTCCCGCTGACGTTCATCTCGAACGCGTTCGTGCCGGTCAACGGCATGCCCTCGTTCCTGCAGCACGTCGCCGAATGGAACCCGTTCAGCGCCACCGTCGCCGCGGCCCGCCAGCTCTTCGGCAACACGATCGAGGGTGTCCCGAAGTCCGTGACCGGCGCCTGGCCGATGGAGCACCCGATCTGGGCCTCCATCATCTGGTCCGTGCTGATCATCCTGGTGTCCCGCACCCTCGCCGTCCGCAAGTACCGCAACGCGTCGGCCTGCCCGCCCTGGCGCGCACGACGAAGCCCCCGGCCGCAGCGGCCGGGGGCTTCGTCGTGCGCGCGAGGGCGGACTGCTCATCCCTGGTGCGGCTTGACCTCAAGGATCTTCACCGTGGCCATCTTGCCGTTGGGGAGCTCGTACTGCGCGTCCTCACCGAGCTTCTTGCCGTTCACGCCGGAGCCGAGCGGGGACTGCGGCGAGTACGTGTCGATGTCGTCGGAGATGTACTCACGCGAGGCGAGCAGGAACGTCATGGTGTCGTCCTCGTCGCCGTCGAAGGCGATCGTCACGACCATGCCGGGGCCGACCACACCGTTGTCCGCCGGCGGTTCGCCGACCTTCGCGCGCTCGAGGAGCTGCGTGAGCTGGCGCACGCGCAGCTCCTGCTTGCCCTGGTCCTCGCGCGCGGCGTGATAGCCGGCGTTCTCCTTGAGGTCGCCCTCCTGGCGAGCTTCCTCGATCTTCGCAACGATCAGCGCGCGCGCGGGACCCGACAGGTACTCCAGCTCTTCCTTGAGCTTGTCGTACGCCTCCTGGGTCAGCCAGGTGACGTTGTCGCTGGTCTGGGTCACAGGTGCTCCTCGTAGGTACTGGGAATACAAAGCATCGCCCTACCCGAAGAATGTTCCTTCTCGGGTGGGCGAAACCACGAGCCTAACAATTCAGGCGGAAAAGGGGGAGGACGTAACGCGGAGATCTGCGTTAGCGCAGGTCAGCGCTGGGTGCAGGAGAGCAGCTCGGCGGCGGTCGCTTTTTCGGTCGTCCGTACGGTGAAAACCTTGTTGACCTGCTCGGCCCGCTGTTCGAAGACGACGTCCTTACGGCCGACCTCGGCGCCGCTCTCGGCCAGCGCCCGCACCGTGCAGACCCCGTCCGTTGCGGCGTCCTTGCGGATGTCGAGCCGGACCTCGACCTCGCTCGCGGAGACCACCTTGGAGGCGATCAGCTCGCCGCTGAAGGCGTTCTTGCCGGAGATGTAGTCGTAACCGAACCAGCCGATGATCCCGAGGAGCAGCACCCCGAGCACCGCGCCGATGACCTTGAGCTTGCGATCGGCGCGCTCGTCCGACGAGGCCCCGTAACGGGCCTCGGGGAGCGTCTGCGGTGCCGCGCTCATGATCGTCCTCTCGGCAAAAGCTCTTGCGGGGGCAGGGGAATCATCCCGCGCCGGTTTCCGTCCTGTGCGACTTCGAGTATGCCCTGGCCTTCACGTCGCGGACGCATCGCCTCCGCCCAGTCCTTCGTCGTCGCGGCCGAGGTGCAGCCACTCCCCGAGACGGGCCGGTGGTCGGGGTGGACTGGGGCGTCAAGGAAGGCCGAGTTGTCGCGGTATGACCGGATGGCCCGCAAAGCCGCCGACGCGGGAATCGGAGCGACGAAGACAGCGTTGGTCGAGACGGGCCGAAAGCACGGGCGCGATGTGCGGCTCGTGCACCCCGCGCACACCACCATGGGAGCCGTCTCGCCCAGAGACAAGAACTCCGCTCCCGCAGGCGGCCTGAGCCAGAAATCCCCTCCGGCTGCGGGGAGGGGAGGATGTCAATATAGAAGCCGCCCAATGTGACTGATGACCGAGGACCCGCCTTGACTGAGCAGCTGCGACTGATGGC
This sequence comes from Streptomyces sp. N35, assembly GCF_016464295.1. NCBI lineage: Bacteria > Bacillati > Actinomycetota > Actinomycetes > Kitasatosporales > Streptomycetaceae > Streptomyces > Streptomyces sp. N35. The sequence continues at coordinate 60,555 of NZ_JAEIMH010000023.1, forward strand.
CGTGCACGCCCACCCCGACGACGAGTCGAGCAAGGGCGCGGCCACCATGGCCAAGTACGTGTCCGAGGGGGTGGACGTCCTTGTGGTGACCTGCACGGGCGGCGAGCGTGGCTCCGTCCTCAACCCGAAGCTCCAGGGCGACGCGTACATCGAGGCGAACATCCACGAGGTGCGCCGCAAGGAGATGGACGAGGCGCGCGAGATCCTCGGCGTGAAGCAGGAGTGGCTCGGCTTTGTCGACTCCGGCCTGCCGGAGGGCGACCCGCTGCCTCCCCTCCCCGACGGCTGCTTCGCCCTGGAGGACGTGGACAAGGCGGCCGGCGAACTGGTCCGCAAGATCCGCGCGTTCCGCCCGCAGGTCATCACCACGTACGACGAGAACGGCGGCTATCCGCACCCCGACCACATCATGACCCACAAGATCACGATGGTGGCGTTCGAGGGCGCGGCGGACACCGAGAAGTACCCGGAGTCCGAGTACGGCGACGCGTACCAGCCGCTGAAGCTCTATTACAACCAGGGCTTCAACAAGCCGCGCACGATCGCCCTGCACGAGGCGCTCCTGGCCCGCGGCATGGAGTCCCCGTACGGCGAGTGGCTGGAGCGCTGGAAGGAATTCGAGCGCGCCGAACGCACGCTGACCACCCACGTCCCGTGCGCGGACTTCTACGAGATCCGTGACAAGGCGCTGATCGCGCACGCCACGCAGATCGACCCCGACGGCGGCTGGTTCCGCGTGCCGATGGAGATCCAGAAGGAGGTCTGGCCCACGGAGGAGTACGAGCTCGCCAAGTCGCTCGTCGACGTTTCGCTCCCCGAGTCCGACCTCTTCGCGGGCGTACGCGACAATGCCTGACATGAGCGCGAATCTGGCACAAGCGGTCCTGCTCGCGAAGGAGCTGGACGAGGACAAGGTGACCCCGGGTGTCCTGGGCTTCATCGTCTTCGCCGCCCTCGCGGTGGGCGTCTGGTTCCTGATGAAGTCGATGAACCGACACATGGGCCGGGTCTCCTTCGACGAATCCCCGGACCCGAAAACCGCCCCCGCCGAGGGCGAAGCCCCCAAGGCATAGCCGAACGAAAGGGGGGCCTTCTGTCTGGCCGATTCCCGTACGAAACGGGCATCACGCCGGACGGAAGGTCCCCCTGTCGCTCAAGCGGTCACGCCCATGACCTCGCGCGCGTGGCGGCTGGGGATCATGCCCAGGCGCCAGGCCTGCCAGCCCGCCTCCAGGTCGATATCGCGCTCCAGCATCAGGGCGTACGCCGACAGGTACTCGCCCAGTTTCCCGTCCCGTGTCGGATGGTCGGCCCCCGTCAGCTGGAGCACCTCCTCGTGGGCCACCGCCGCGCCGACCTCCGAGCCGCCCGGTGACGCGTACGGCAGGAGGGTGCAGCGCAGGAAGCGGGCCCAGTCCTCGCCGCGCCGGTCGCCGTACGAGGCGAAGAGCGAGCCGGCCGTGTCGCAGAGCTCGAGGGCCTGGGCCGAACGGTTGTTGCCCGCGTCGACCACCGCGAGCTCCAGGCACGTCCAGGCCTCCCCGTGCGCCACCCCGATCCGGTGGAAGTCCGCGCGGGCGTCGGCGAGCAGCTGACGGGCGAAGCCGGAGTTGCGCAGCGACCCCGTGCGCGCCGCGCCCTGGTCACGGGTCACACGGCCCGAGTGGTGCCGCGCGCACGCGAGCCCGTAGACGTCCCGCATCCGCGAGAACATGGTGCGCGCCCGCTCCAGCTCCCGTACCGACTGATCGAGATCGCCGCGCTCCTCGAGCGCCTGCCCGAGGTAGTACAGCGTCCACGCCTGGCCGCGCGCGTCCTCGTTGTCCCGGTGCCGCGACACGGCCTGCCGCAGTCCGTCCACGGCCGCCGAGATGTCCCCGTCGACCAGGCGCGCCCGGGCGAGCTGGGTGAGCGCCCAGGCCTCGCCGCGCGCGTCGCGGGTCCGCCCGTACAGATCGAGAGCCGTGGTCAACTCGCCCTCCGCACGCGGCACTTCCCCCATCCGCAGATACACCTGGCCCAGCTGGAAATGGGCCCAGGCCTGCCCGTGCACGGACTCGCCGGCCTGGTGGAGCGCGAGAGCCTGGTCCAGGAGGCGGAGCGCCTCCGCGATCTGGGCGCGGTCGCGCTCGACGGCGGCCAGGGCGTGCAGCGTCCACGCCCGGTCCGCGTCGAGCGAGGGTGATGCCTGCAGATCGAGGGCCTCGCGCAGCTTCGCCGCCGCCTCCGCGAGCTGGCCCTGGTGGTGGAGCGTGATGCCGAGCGAGCACAGGGCACGGGCCGCGCCCGCCTCGTGGTGCGCCTCGAAGTACAGGTCCACCACCGAGGCCAGCGTCGTACGCGCCTTGTCCAGCTCACCGAGCTGGCGGGCCGCGATACCCGTACGCCACTGCACCGAGCGCCCGAGCAGGCCCTGGTCGACCGCGGCCGTCAACTCGCTGATCTCGCCCAGACGGTAGAGGTCACCGCGCAGCAGGCAGTAGTCGCACAGCGCGCCGAGCAGATTCAGTACGGCCTGCTGGTCGACGCCCTCCGCGTGCCGCAGCGCCGCCGTGATGAAGGACGATTCCTCGTCGAGCCAGCGCAGGGCGGCGTCGAGGGAGGTGAACCCGTGCGGCCCGAACTGCCCGGCGCGCGTGGACGTCTTGCCGTCGACGAGGCGGATCACCGAGTCGGCGAGCTCGGCGTAGTTGGCGATCAGCCGCTCCTGCGCGGCCGTGCGCTCGGCCGGCTCCTCCTCGTCCATCAGACGGGCCTGCGCGAAGGCCCGTACGAGATCGTGCAGCCGGTAGCGGCTGCCGCGTACGTGGTCGATCAGGCCGGCGCGGGCGAGCATCGTCAGATGGCGGGTCGCCTCCGGCTCGTCGGTCGCGAGCAGCGACGCCGCGGCGGCCGCCCCGGGCGAGGCCCGCCCGGCGCGCGCGGGCCGGGGCAGCAGGCGCCGGCCCGGCTCGCCCTGGTCGGTGTACCGCAGCCACAGGGCCCGCTCGACGGCGTCCACCGGACCGTACGCGTCGAGGTCCGCGGCCAGCCGGCGCGGCGTCCGCGGCCCGAGCGAGGACCCGGCGATCCGCAGCGCCAGCGGGAGTCCGCCGCACAACTCCCGGATGCTGTCGGACGCTTGGGAGTCGTACGGGCCGCTCGCGTCCTCGGCCGCAGACTTGAGCAGCTCCTCCGAGCCGCCCGCGTCGAGGGCCTCGACCGGCAGCTGATGCACCCACGCCGGGGTGTCCGCGCCCAGCTCCAGCGGCTTGCGGGCCGTGACGAGGACCAGCGAGTCCGAGCGCTCGGGGATCAAGGTGCGCACCTGCTCGGCATCGCTCGCGTCATCGAGTACGACGGTGACCGGCAGCCCCGTCAGATGCTGGTGGTACAGCTCGCTCAGCCTTCTCAACTGCTGGTCGGGCGACGACCGTTCACGGAAGAGCAGCTGCTCGCGCGGCGCACCGAGCCGGTTCAGGAGATGCAGCAGGGCGTCGCGGGTCGTGCGCGGCGGCTCCGTCGTACTGTCCCCGCGCAGATCGACCACGCACGCCCCGCGGAACTGGTCCCGCAGATCGTGTGCCGCGTGCACGGCCAGCGTCGACCGCCCGGAGCCCGGCGCCCCGTACAGGACCACCACCGTCGGTCTGGTCTCCGTCGAGGCCCGTGCGGCGTGCACCCACTGCGCGATCCGTCCGAGCTCCTGCCGCCGCCCCGCGAACGGCCCGTCGGGCTCCGGGAGTTGGGCGAACGAGGACTCCAGGACACTGCGGCGCCGAGCCGCCTGGCTCTTGTCCCGCGGCAGCAGCGGCGCACCCGCCTTCTTCTTGGCGCCGGTCGTGCCGCGCCCCGCGACCACCCGCTGCTGATCGATGTACGGCCGGATCCCCCGTACCTCCAGAGCGGTCAGCCACTGCAGCCGCAGCTGCTCCGGGCCGCCGGGCTGATTCCGTGCCCCGGCCGCCTGGTGCGCGGCGGGCCAGTGCCCCGCCGTGACCTTCCCGACGGTCGCGGCCGCGCCGGCCACCGCCACGACCGCCCCGGCCCCGAGCGCGGTGCTCGCCCCTGTCCCGAGCGCGAGATCCGCCACGGCGGCGGCGACCGCCGCGACCACGGTCACGAAGAGCGGGGTGGTCCCTTCCTTCCCGAAACGGTCCCCGAAGGACTGCGCCCCGGCCTCCGACTCGTCCAGGGCCTGCGCGTACGCCGTGTACTCCTCCGCGGCACTCGCCGCCATCGCGTCGAGCGCCGAACGCCCCCGGTTGAGCAGCACGTTCCCGTCGGTCCGCCCGCCGGAGCGGCGCACTTCCTCCTCGACCGCGCGCGCCAGCAGCCGCTCGGCCTCGGCCCGGTGGGCGTCCCGCATATCGCGTCCCCCTCGCAAACAATCCCGCGGAGCGCTCTCTCGCAGAGCGCGTCTCGCGGAGCCTGTGCTGATCGCCGTACCCAAGTGTCCTGTGGATGACGCGGGTTCGCGAGGGGCTCACGGGATACGCGGCTCGGGCCGGGCGGCATACGGGGCGGTCGCCGGCCTAGCGGTCGTCGTAGGCCTGCCGGGCTTCCTCCACTGTGTCCAGGTTCTGTGCGGCCCACTCGGCGAGCTGCGCGAAGAGCGGGCCGAGGCTGCGGCCGAACGCGCTGATCTCGTACTCGACGCGCGGCGGCACTTCCGGGTGGTACGTGCGCACGACGAGCCCGTCCCGTTCCAGCTGGCGCAGCCGCTGGGTGAGCACCTTGGGCGTGATCCGGGTGATGCGCCGCTCCAGCTCCACGAAGCGCTGGCGGCCGTGCGTGTGGAGCGTCCACAGGATCGGCGTGGTCCAGCGGCTGAACACGATGTCGACCACCGGGCCGATGGGACAGGCCAGTTCGGGATCGGTACCGGCCGCCGCCGGGTGGACCTTGCGTTCATCCGCGACAGTCATGGCATCCCCACATCCCCCGTCGATAGTCACTTTCCCCTAGGTACCCACTATATCCACGGTGTTAGCGTCCGACCGCGGCTGAACGACCTCACCGGGTTCGGCCAATTCCCCGACTGAACAAAGGGTGTTACGCATGTCCTCCACCGCCAGCTCCACCGCCACCGCCACCGCCAGCTCCACCGCAACCTCCACCTCCATCGCCGTCACCGGAGCCACCGGAAACGTCGGCCGGGCCCTCGTCGAGATCCTCTCCGCCGCCGGCGGGCACCTGACCGCCACGGCCCGCGGTATCGCGGACGCGCACCTGCCCGAGGGGGTGCGGGCGCTCCCCTCCGATCTGACCGACCCGGAGACCTTGCGGCCCGTACTCGAAGGCGCCGACGCACTGTTCCTGCAGAGCGGCGGGCCGAGCGCCTTCCTGATCGACCCGCCACGCCTGCTCGACACCGTGAAGCGGTCCGGCGTGCGGCGCGTCGTCCTGCTGTCCTCCCAAGGCGTCGCCACCCGGCCGGAGTCGGCCTCGCACGGGCGGACGGCACGTGTCATCGAGGACGCCGTACGCGCGTCAGGGCTCGACTGGACGATCCTGCGACCCGGCGGCTTCGCCTCCAACGCCTTCGCCTGGGCGGACTCGGTCCGCACCCGCCGCGAGATCGCCGCCCCGTTCGCCGACACCGGACTCCCGGTGATCGACCCCGCGGACATCGCCGAGGTCGCCGCCGTGGCGCTGCGCGAACCGGGCCACGAGGAGGCCGTCCACGAACTCACAGGACCCGAACGCGTCACCCCGCGCGACCAGGCCGAGGCGATCGCCCGCGCGCTCGGCGAACCCGTCCGCTTCATCGAGCAGACCCGCGACGAGGCCCGGGCCCGGATGCTCCACTTCCTGCCCGAGCCCGTGGCGGACACCACCCTGTCCATCCTCGGCACCCCCACGGAGGCCGAACGGCGCGTCAGCCCCACGGTCGAACGCATCACGGGCCGCCCGGCCCGCACGTTCGCCGACTGGGCGTCCCGCAACATCACCGCGTTCCGCTGAAGGACCCGGGCCACGGTGTCGGGCAGGATGGCGGTATGCCGAATCGACTGGCCCAAGAGACCTCCCCCTACCTCCTCCAGCACGCCGACAACCCCGTCGACTGGTGGCCGTGGTCGCCCGAAGCCTTCGAAGAGGCGCGCCGGCGCGGGGTGCCGGTCGTGCTGAGCGTCGGATACGCGAGCTGTCACTGGTGCCATGTGATGGCTCACGAATCCTTCGAGGACGAGCCCACCGCCGCCTACATGAACGAGCACTTCGTCAACGTCAAGGTCGACCGCGAGGAGCGGCCCGACGTCGATGCCGTGTACATGGAGGCCGTGCAGGCGGCGACCGGGCAGGGCGGCTGGCCCATGTCGGTGTGGCTCACGCCGGACAAGGAGCCCTTCTACTTCGGCACGTACTTCCCGCCCGAGCCGCGGCACGGCATGCCCTCCTTCCGGCAGGTCCTCGAAGGCGTACAGCAGGCGTGGAGCGGACGCCGTGACGAGGTCACCGAGGTCGCGCGGAAGATCGCGCGGGATCTGTCGCAGCGGGAGCTCGCGTACGGGGCGACCAAGCTGCCGGGCGAGGAGGAGCTCCAGCAGGCGCTGCTCGGGCTGACCCGGGATTACGACGCCACGCACGGCGGGTTCGGGGGAGCGCCCAAGTTCCCGCCGCCCATGGTCGTGGAGTTCCTGCTGCGGCATCACGCGCGCACCGGCGCGGTGGGCGCTCTGGAGATGGCGCAGGACACGTTGGAGCGGATGGCGCGGGGCGGGATCTACGACCAGCTCGGGGGTGGGTTCGCGCGCTACAGCGTGGACCGGAAGTGGGAAGTGCCGCACTTCGAGAAGATGCTGTACGACAACGCGCTGCTGTGCCGCGCCTACGCCCACCTCTGGCGCTCCACCGGCAGTGAGTTGGCCAAGCGCGTCGCGCTGGAGACCGCCGACTTCATGGTGCGCGAACTGCGCACCAACGAGGGCGGGTTCGCCTCCGCCCTCGACGCGGACTCGGAGGATCCGGTCTCCGGGAAGCATGTGGAGGGCGCCTTCTACGTATGGACTCCGCAGCAGCTCGTCGAGGTGCTCGGGGAGGAGGACGGCGGACTGGCCGCGGTGCACTACGGGGTGACCGAGGAGGGGACCTTCGAGGAGGGTGCCTCGGTGCTTCAACTCCCGCAGGGCGACGCTCTGGTGGAGTCGGAGAAGCTTCTCTCCATCCGGCGGCGGCTGTTCGAGGCGCGGGCGCGGCGGCCCGAGCCCGGCCGGGACGACAAGGTGGTGGCGGCCTGGAACGGGCTCGCGATCGCCGCGCTCGCCGAGACCGGCGCGTACTTCGACCGGCCGGACCTGGTGAACGCCGCGCTGGCCGCGGGGGATCTTCTCGTACGGCTGCACATGGGCCCCGACGCCCGGCTCGCGCGCACCTCGAAGGACGGCCGGCGGGGCGCGAACAGCGGGGTGCTCGAGGACTACGCGGATGTCGCCGAGGGTTTCCTCGCGCTTGCGTCGGTGACGGGGGAGGGGGTCTGGCTGGAGTTCGCCGGGTTTCTGCTCGACATCGTGCTCGACCAGTTCGCGGATGAGGACGGTGCGCTGTACGACACCGCGCACGACGCCGAGCAGCTGATCCGGCGGCCGCAGGATCCGACGGACAACGCCACCCCGAGCGGGTGGTGTGCCGCGGCGGGCGCGCTGCTCACGTATGCCGCCCACACGGGCGCCGAGCCTCATCGCACCGCCGCCGAGCGGGCGTTGGGGATCGTGCAGGCGCTGGGTCCGAAGGCGCCGCGGTTCATCGGGCACGGGCTCGCCGTCGCCGAGGCTCTGCTCGACGGGCCGAGGGAGATCGCGGTGGTCGGGGATCGTAACGATCCGGACACGCGCGCGCTGGTGCGTGCCGCGCTTTTGAGCACCGCCCCTGGTGCCGTCGTGGCTCACGGAGATGAGCAGGAACTGCCGTTGCTGGCCGGACGTCCGCTGGTGAACGGCGCGCCGGCTGCGTATGTGTGCAGAAACTTCACCTGTGACGCCCCGGTCACCGGCGTTCAGGAACTGTCCGAAAAGCTCGTACAACCGTAAAGAGATGTGATGGGTCGTACATCTTGGGGGCTGAGATGAAACAAGGGATTTGCTTGTAAGAGCTGCTGGCCTTCACAATCCCCCCGTATTCTCTCCACGTAGCTTGGGGGAATGGTGCGGCCGTCGGCCGTTGCCTGGGGGTGTGGGACGACGGGGAGTCGTTCCCACTGTGGGGTCTGGGGGGACTCTTGCTGTCCACTGTTGTGATCAGTGCTGTCTCGATGGCGCTGTTCTGGATGGCCGCTTTCACCTTGTGGTGGCAGATGCATGCCTGGCGTACGCCGGAAACGCTCGCCGCCACTCGGTTCGAGCGGCCGCACGGGAACGACGGACTCGCGTTCTCGCTGTTGCTGCCCGCGCGGCACGAGCAGGCCGTTCTGGATCACACGATTCAGCGGCTGCTCGAGTCGAGTCATGCCGCGTTCGAGATTGTCGTGATCGTCGGGCATGACGATCCGGAGACCGCCGCGGTCGCCGACGACGCGGCCCGACGGGACCGAAGGGTTCGGGTCATCACCGACACCCATGAGGTCAAGAACAAGCCGAAAGCGCTCAATACCGCGCTGCCGCACTGCCGCGGCGATGTCGTCGGTGTCTTCGACGCCGAGGACCAGGTGCATCCGGAGCTGCTTGCCCACGTCGACCACGCGTTCCGCTCGACCGGCGCCGATGTGGTGCAGGGCGGGGTGCAGCTGATCAACTTCCACTCCAGCTGGTACAGCCTGCGCAACTGCCTGGAGTACTTCTTCTGGTTCCGCTCGCGGCTGCATCTGCACGCGCAGAAGGGGTTCATCCCGCTCGGCGGCAACACCGTCTTCGTCCGTACGGACGTCCTGCGCGACGCCGGCGGCTGGGACCAGAACTGCCTGGCCGAGGACTGCGATCTGGGCGTGCGGCTTTCGAGCATCGGCAAGAAGGTCGTCGTCGCGTACGACTCCGACATGGTCACCCGCGAGGAGACCCCCGGCACGCTGGTCTCGCTGCTCAAGCAGCGCACCCGCTGGAACCAGGGCTTCCTGCAGGTCTACCGCAAGAAGGACTGGAAGCAACTGCCCACGTTCGGGCAGCGGTTGCTGGCCCGCTACACGCTGATGACGCCGTTCCTGCAGGCCTTCACCGGGCTGATCATTCCGCTCAACGTGGCGGTCGCCCTCTTCCTCGACGTGCCCGTCGGGGTCGCCTTCATCACCTTCCTGCCGCTGATCACGGCGTTCGTCACCTTCGTCTTCGAGGTGGTCGGACTGCATGACTTCGGCAAGCAGTACGCCCTCAAGATCAGGCTGATCCACTACATCAAGCTCATCCTCGGCGGGCCCTTCTACCAGGTGCTGCTCGCCTTCGCCGCGATCCGCGCAGTGTGGCGCGAGAGCCGCGGCAACAACGAGTGGGAGCTGACCAGCCACGTCGGCGCACATCTGAGCCCTGAGGAGATCCGCGCGTGACCTCCACGCTTCCGGCGGCGGACGCGACGACGACAGTCGAGCTCCCCGCCCAACAGTCCCGTGCGCCCGAAAGCGCCCCGAAGAAGCCCGTCAAGCACGACAAGCGGTGGGTGACGGTCCGTCCGGTCGTCCGTTTCCGCAGCTCGCCTGCCGACCTCATCCTGTGCACGCTGCTGCTCGCCGCGATCCTCGTCGTCCAGGGCTGGAACATCGCCGGCTACCCGAACCTCAGCGACGACGAGGGCACCTACCTCGCCCAGGCCTGGGCCGTCCAGGAGGGCAAGGGCCTCGCGCACTACACGTACTGGTACGACCATCCGCCGCTCGGCTGGATCCAGATAGCGGGCCTGACCTACATACCCTCGCTGGTCGCCCCGGACGCGATGACGGTCGGCAGCATGCGGCTGGCCATGCTGCTCGTCAGCGCGGTCAGCGCGGTGCTGCTCTACATACTGGCGCGCCGGCTCTGGCTGCCGCGCTGGGCGGCCGGTCTCGCGATGGTGCTGTTCGGGCTCTCCCCGCTGTCGGTGGTCCTGCAGCGCGAGATCTTCCTCGACAACATCGCCGTGATGTGGATGCTGCTCGCCTTCTGCCTGGCGGCCTCGCCCTCGCGGCACCTGTGGCACCACTTCGGCGCGGGCATGGCCGCGGCGGTGGGCGTGCTCACCAAGGAGACGATGCTCGTCATCCTGCCCGCAGTGCTGCTCACCATGTGGCGGCACAGCCACCGCGACACCCGTAAGTTCGCGGTCACCGGAGCGATCACCGCCTGCGCGCTGATCGGCTTCGGCTACCCCCTGTACGCCCTGCTCAAGGGCGAGTTGTTCCCCGGCGCGGGCCATGTCTCGCTGTGGGACGGCATCGCGTACCAGATGAGCCGTCCAGGATCGGGCTTCATCTTCGACGCGGGCTCGGGCTCGAACGGGGTCCTGGAGTCCTGGCTGTACTACGACACGGTGCTGCCGGTCGGCGGTGTCGCCGCGGCGCTCCTGCTGCTCGCGGTCCTGCGCTGGTCGGTCACGGCCCGTGCGCTCGCCGGTCCCGCGCTCGCGGTCGCGATCCTCGCGCTGGTCTCGATGCGCCCGTCCGGCTATCTGCCGGCGATGTACATCATCCAGGCGCTGCCCTTCCTGTCCCTGGTGCTCGCGGGCGCGGCGGCGAGCGTCTCGCACGCGGTGCTCATCCGTTCCCGCCGGCGCGTCGACGAACCGCGGGCGGTGACCGGTCTGCGCTGGGCGACGGCCGCCGTCCTGACCCTGGCCGCGCTCACCTACATCGTGCCGAAGTGGTACGACGGCAACCGCACCGCCATGACCCAGGACGCCAACGGCCCCTACCGCGCGGCCGCTTCGTGGATGGCCACCCAGGTCTCCGACCGCGGTGACAAGCGCGTCCTGGTGGACGACGCGATGTGGCTCGACCTCGTGCACGCCGGCTATGAGCCCGGTCTCGGCGCGATCTGGTTCTACAAGGCCGACCTCGACCCCGCCGTCTCCAAGACCATGCCCGGCGGCTGGCGCGACGTCGACTACATCGTGGCCTCGCCGACGGTACGGCGCGACGCGGTGGATCTGCCGAACGTCAAGGCCGCCCTCGAACACTCCGAGGCGGTCGCGGTGTTCGGCACGGGCGAGGACCGGGTCGAGATCCGCCAGATCGCGGCGGGCAGCGGGGGGAAGCGATGAGCGTCTACGAGACACCGGCCGAGGACTCCCTCGGGGAACTGACCACGGTGCCGGAACCCGGCGCCGTCACCGTGATCATCCCGAGCTTCAACGAGTCCGGGAACGTACGGGAGCTGCTGCGCCGCATCACCGAGTCCGTGCCGTCCCGCGTCCCCTGCGAAGTGATCTTCGTGGACGACTCCACGGACGACACCCCCGAGCAGGTGGCCAAGGCCGCCCAGGACTGCCCGTTCCCGGTCTCGGTGATCCACCGCGAGGTGCCCACGGGCGGTCTCGGCGGCGCCGTGGTCGAGGGCATCAAGGCGGCGGCCTCGGACTGGGTCGTGGTGATGGACGCGGATCTGCAGCATCCGCCGTCCCTCGTACCGGAGTTGATCGCCACGGGCGAGGCCTCCGGCGCCGATCTGGTCGTGGCCAGCCGCTATACGAAGGGCGGCAGCCGCGCCGGTCTGGCCGGCGGCTATCGTGTCGCGGTCTCCCGCGCCTCGACCTGGCTCACCAAGGGCCTGTTCCCGCGCGCCCTGCGCGGTATCAGCGACCCGATGAGCGGCTTCTTCGCGATCCGCCGCGCGGCGGTCGCGGCGGAGGATCTGCGCCCGCTCGGCTACAAGATCCTGATGGAGCTCGCGGTCCGCTGCGGTCCGCGCAGCGTCCGCGAGGTCCCGTTCGTCTTCCAGGACCGCTTCGCGGGCGAGTCCAAGTCGACGGCCCGCGAAGGCCTGCGCTTCCTGCGCCACCTCGTGGAGCTGCGCACCTCCAAGCCGCTGTGGCGGATGATCGCGTTCGGCCTGATCGGCCTGACGGGTTTCGTGCCCAACCTGCTGGCCCTGTACGGGCTCACGGCGGCCGGGATGCACTATCTGCCGGCCGAGATCGTGGCGAACCAGTTCGGTGTGGCCTGGAACTTCCTCCTGATCGAGGTCCTTCTCTTCCGCACCCGCCGCCACCGCCGCCTGCACGACCGCATCGGCCGCTATGCGGTCCTCGCCAACGCGGACCTGGTCCTGCGCATACCGCTGATCGCGCTCCTGGTCGGCAGCTGGGGGATGTCCGTCCTGCCGGCCACGGCGACCGCCCTGATCCTGACGTTCGTCCTGCGCTACGCCGGGACGGAGGCGTTGGTCTACACGCGTAAGAACCGAGCCGCACCGAGGGGGACACAGTGAGACGACCGAGACTGCCCAGGCGGGGCACGGCCCTCGCCGGGGTGGGAGCCCTGACCGCGGCGCTCCTGCTCGCGATACCGCAGCAACAGGCCACCGCCGCCCCGAACCTGATCCAGAACCCGGGCTTCGAGACGGCCGGCAGCGGTGACATGCCCGCCTGCTGGTCCAAGTCCGGCTGGGGCGACAACGATTTCACCTTCACCACCACACCGGACGCCCACAGCGGCACGAAGGCGATGAAGGTCGAGATCACCCGCCGGGTCGAGGGCGACCGCAAGGCCCTGATCACCGAGAACGCCACCTGTGCCCCCAAGGTGACACCGGACAAGCAGTACGACCTGAGCCTCTGGTACAAGTCGACGACCCCGGACGCCTCGATCACGCTCTTCCGGCACGACACCACGGCCGGCTGGCAGTACTGGACGGACCTCAAGACCCTTCCCGTACAGGCCGCTTACGCGAGGACCGAGGTCCGTACGCCCGCCGTCCCGGCCGGCACCGACCAGATCGCCTGGGGCGTCAGCGTCTACGGCACGGGCTCGGTGACCACCGACGACTACGTGATGGAAGAGGTGGCGCCGCCCACCCCGGACCCGGTCTGCACCGGCACCGCGACCGAGTGCAAGGACGGCAAGTGGCAGGTCCTCGCGACCCCCAACCCGGTCCGCTCGATGCACAGCGTCGTGCTGCACAACGGCAAGATCCTGCTGATAGCCGGCTCCGGCAACGATCAAGCGGCGTTCGCGGCAGGCAAGTTCACCTCCGCCGTGTACGACCCGAAGAACGGGACGTACAAGCAGATCCCGACGCCCAAGGACATGTTCTGCGCGGGCCATGTGCAGCTGTCCGACGGCAAGGTCCTGGTCATGAGCGGCACCAAGGGCTTCCCGAGCGCCGACGGCACGATCGGCTACCAGGGCTACAAGGACTCGTACATCTTCGATCCCGCCACCGAGCGGTACATCAAGACCAACGACATGAACGAGGGGCACTGGTACCCCTCGGCGACGGTCCTCGGCAACGGTGACGTCATCTCGTTCGGCGGTCTGAAGGAGGACTCCACCGGCGCGGTCGTGGCCGAGAAGTTCTCGCAGGCCCAGCAGAAGTGGCTGCCGATCAACGAGGTCAACCAGACCTGGTCGTACTGGGGCCTGTACCCGGCGATGATCCTCATGCAGGACGGCCGGCTCTTCTACTCGGGCAGCCACACCTTCGGCAACGGCACGCCCGGCACCGGCGCCTCGGTCTACGACTACGACGCCAACACGATCACGGACGTCCCGGGCCTCAGGCTCAAGGACGAGCGCGACGAGTCGGCCTCCGTCCTTCTCCCGCCCGCCCAGGACCAGAAGGTCATCACGATGGGCGGCGGCAACAACGAGAAGAACCCGGTCGCCAACCGCCTGGTCGACATCATCGACCTCAAGAACCCCAACCCGCAGTACGTGCAGGGCCCGGACATCCCGCTCGGCACGGTCGACCAGGGTCAGGGCAAGCGCCAACAGACGGGCGCCGAGGGCAAGATGTACGTCTCGGCGGTCCTGCTGCCCGACGGCAAGGTCCTGGAGACCGGCGGCGCGATGCACGACCGCGCGGACCCGGTCTACGAGACCTCGATCTTCGACCCGGAGACCGAGACCTTCGACCAGGTCGCCACGGACCCGGAGGAGCGCGGCTACCACTCGTCCGCGTTCCTGCTGCCCGACGGCCGCGTCATGACCACGGGCGACAACCCGGGCAACGGCTCGTGGAACCACGACGTGTCGATCTACTCGCCCTCGTACCTCTTCAAGGGCCCCCGTCCGAAGATCACTTCACTGATCGACAAGCAGTGGACGTACGGGGACACGCAGCGGATCACGGTCGACCGGCCCATCGCGAAGGCGGAGCTGATCCGTCCCGCGGCCGTGACGCACTCCTCGGACCCGAACCAGCGGTTCGTGGACCTGCCGCTCACGGTCGACGGCAACAACATCGACCTGAACGTCACCTCCAACCCGAACATGGCCCCGCCCGGCTGGTACATGCTGTTCGCGGTGGACGCGAACGGTGTCCCGTCGATCGCGGAGTGGGTCCACCTGGGCGGCCCGGCGGCGATGGCGAAGGATGCTCCGGCCGCTCATGTCCACGAATTCGCGGACGACTTGGCGAAGTCCCCGAAGGCGAAGCAGCCGAAGCGCGACTCGGTGCCGGTCAGCCCGACGGTCTCCGGCTGCGACCGCCACTACGGCTCGGTCAACACCTGCGTTCCGACGAACTTCCCGCCGGACGTGCCGGATACGACGAAGGCCCGCTGCGCGTGGCTGAAGGACCACGACTACGGCCGCCTGAAGGTCCACGGCGACGACCCGCTGAACCTGGACCGTAACGGGGACGGGTTGGCTTGCGGGAAGGCGGACGTCCGCAGGAAGGGCTGACGCTGCGGCATGACTGGGCCGAGGGCGGCCGGGAGTTCACTTCCCGGCCGCCCTCGCTTACCGGCGCCGTCTGGCCGCCTCGATGTCGGCGGTCACCTCGTCCGGTGACTGCTGAGCCGTGACGCGCTCGCCGATCGCAGCGATCACGTCGTTGGACGGTGGGCCGCCGCCCTCTTCTCCAGCGGTGGCCTGCGCCTGCGCCTGCGCCACGATCGCCTCCAGCTTGTCGTGGTGGGCGCCGCGCCAGTAGACGCGCTCGCACGCCGCGCACTGGGCGAAGACATCGTGTGTACGGCGCGTACCGGCCTCGATCAGGTGGGCCACCTCGGCCTTCGTCGCCGGAGTGAGCCGGCCGTTGCAGGCGGTGCAGCGGGTCCAGGGGGCGAGCTCGGGCTCGAACCGTTCGAGTACGTCCCGGAGTTGGTCGTCGGGGCGGTCGCTGTACATGTACGCGCCCGCCCACAGCTCACGCCGCCGCAGCAGCCCCCGGTCGCGGCTGAGCAGCACGCGCTGCTCGCGCGCGGACTGCGCGGCGAGCGCGGGGTCGCCGATGTCGGTGGACTCGTACGCCGCATCCACACCGAGCAGCCGCAACCGCCGAGCCAGCGTGCCAAGGTGGACGTCGAGCAGGAACCGCAGGGGAGCGCCCGGCACAACCTGCGGACGCTCCACGGCCGTTACGGTCACCCGCTCGCCCTCGGCCGGAAGGTGCCCGGTCCCCACTTCGCGCCCGTCCACCAGCAGCCGCCCCACCTCGGTGAGCGGCACACCGAGTGACTCGACCGCGTGGCCGAGGGTCGACGAGCCGTCCGTGGCCAGCCTGCTGGGTGCGCCGCGGCGCTCGTGCGGCAGGAAGAGCGCGAGTTCGGGCGCGAAGTCGACGGTGATCTCAGGTCCGTTCACCGGACCAGGATGCCACCGCGCACACGCTCGTGGCCTGGGGTTTTCCCGGCGGACTATGGTCAGCGGACGGCGGACGGCCGGAGTCAGAGCGTGAGGCCGCGCTCGAACAGGTCGAAGGCGCGCAGCACCACGGTCAGGAGTTCCTCCTCGAACTCGCGCTCGCCCCAATAGATCATCGCCTCGCGCAGCGCCCCGAGCACCGCCGCCGTGAACATGCGCACGTCGAGGTCGTCGGGTTCGCGCCCGGTCCGCTCGGCGAGTACGACGCTGAGCGCCTGGGAGGTCTGTGCCATCGTCTCGGTCATACGGGCCCGTACGGCGGGCACCTCGACGATCAGACGGCTGCGCTGCTTCAGCTCCTCGGGCTCGTGCGCGGCCACCGCCTTGACCGTCTCGGTGAGCAGGAAACGCAGCGAGGAGAGCGGGGGTTCACCGGCGGGCCGCTCCCGCAGCACCTCGAGCATGACCGGGTCGTACTCGTCGGTGAGGACGATGTCCTCCTTGGTCGCGAAGTACCGGAAGACCGTGGACGGCGACACATCCGCGCCGCGGGCGATCTGCTCGATGGTGGTCGCGTCGTACCCCTGCTGCTCGATCAGCGCGTACGTGGCCTTGCGGATCGCGGTCCGCGTGGCGTGCTTCTTGCGCTCGCGCAGCCCGAGCTGGGCGTTCCGCGCCCCGAGGAACTCGGCGAGGAATCCCTCGGACGGTTCGGCGGACGAACCGGCGGGCGCTGCGGGGGTCTTCGTACGGGCGGCCATACGGGCATTCTCAGGCATGCACGACGGACTCGGCCACGTCCGCGGTCGCGGCCCGCCGGGGCAGCAGCCATGCCGCCAGCGCCGCGGTCACGAGCGCGGCACCCGCGCAGACGAGCAGCACGACCACCATGCCGTGCACATAGCCCGCGTCGGCCGAAGCGGCGAGCGTCTCGTCGCCGAGCCGCCGTGCGACGACCTTCGCGGCCACCACCGACTCACCGGCGCGGTCGGCGAGATCAGCGGGCAGCCGTCCCGTGTCGAGCCGTCCGGCGAACACCCCCGCGAGCAGCGAGCCGAGCAGGGCGATCCCGATCGCGCCGCCCACCTGCCGTACGGTCATCAGGAGCCCGGAGCCGCTGCCCGCCCGGTCCCGGGGCAGCGCGCCGATCGCGGCGGTCATGGCCGGCATCATCGCGAAGCCGAAGCCCGCGCCCGCGATGGTCAGCCACAGCGCGGTGAACCCGTATCCGCTCTCGACCGTCGTGCGTGCCCCGAGCAGCGCGGCGAACGTGACCACCACAAGTCCCGTGCAGATCACGGCCCGTGCCCCGAGCCGCTCGACGAGCGGCTGGCTGGCCTTCGCGGCCACCACGAGCCCGCCGATCAGCGGAAGCAGCCGCAGCCCGGTCCCGAACGCGTCGTGGCCGAGCACCGCCTGCAGATAGGGAGGCAGCAGGAAGAGCAGCCCGGACAGGATGAACATGACCAGGGTGGCCACCAGGGTGTTGAGCAGGAACGGCCGGTGGCCGAGCAGCTTCAGATCGAGCATCGGACGCTCCGCCCGCCGTCCGCGCGCCACCAGTCCGCCGATCAGGAACACGCTCAGGACGAGCCCGCCCACCACCAGCGGATCGCCCCAGCCGCGCACGGGCGCCTCGATGATCCCGTACGTGAGCGCTCCGAGCCCGCCCACGGTCAGCACGGTCGACACGGCGTCGACCGGGGGCGAGGACGGATCGCGGGTCTCGGGCAGCAGGAAGGCGCAGGCGAGCACCCCGATCGCCACCATCGGCACATTGATCAGGAAGACCGAGCCCCACCAGAAGTGGTCGAGCAGCCAGCCGCCGATGATCGGCCCGAGCGGCATGCCGAGCGCGGACGCGGCGGTGACGAGGGCGACCGCCTTGCCGCGTTCCTCCTCGGGGAACAGCGACGGCAGTACGGCGAGGGCGAGCGGCATCACGAGCGCGGCGCCGATCCCCATCACGGCGCGTGCCCCGATCACCGGCCCGACACTCGTGGCGAGGGTCCCGATCACCGAGCCCACGAGGAAGATCCCGAGCCCGGTGATCAGCATCGAGCGCCGTCCGAACCGGTCGCCGAGCAGGCCCGCGGGGAGCATCAGGGCGGCGAAGACCACGATGTAGGCGTCGGCCATCCACTGCTGCTGGCCGGTGGTGGCGCCCAGGTGTTCCGCCATCGTCGGCAGCGCCACGTTCAGAATCGTCATGTCGAAGCCGAGCACCAGCATGCTCGCGACCATCGCCCCGAGCGCCCACCAGCGGCGGGGGTCGAGGTCGGGGTGCGCGGCGGTGCTCCGGGTCGTGCGCGGAGTCTGCGTCATGAAATTGAGAGTAGCTCTCAAGTGAGAGTCACTGTCAAGTTTTTCCTCAAGGCCTCTGGGTACACGGAATCTCACGGTTCGTGACCGGGGCGGGCCGTCGGGGTGGAGGGGGTTGCGGATGCGCGTGGACAGACTCGCCTGGACCGTCGCGGCGCTCAGTGTGGTCGGTCTCGTGGCCGTCGGCGTATGGGCCGTCGTGGGAGTGGTCGTCGCCGGTGTGAGCGTCCTGACATGGCAAGTGGGTGTGGGCCCCCTCCCCGGCGCCCCCCCCCGGCGGTGGGGCG
>NZ_JAEIMH010000023.1:78795-102097 GCF_016464295.1 Streptomyces sp. N35
GGGGGGGGGGGGGGCCGGGGGGGGGGGCGCCCGCGGGCGGGGGGGGGGGCCCCCGCCCGCCCGGCCCCGGCCACTCAGGGCTCAGGGATCGGGCGGACTCACGCGTACTGGTAGGCGACCAGCGAAATCCCCACGTAGTGCACCACGAACGCCGCAAGGGTGAGGGAGTGGAACACCTCGTGGAAGCCGAACCAGCGCGGTGACGGGTTCGGCCGCTTCATCCCGTAGATCACACCGCCCACGGTGTAGAGGACGCCGCCGACGATGACGCAGACGAGCACCGCGATGCCGCCGGTGCGCATGAAGTCGGGCAGGAAGAAGACCGCCGCCCAGCCCATCGCGATATAGCACGGGGTGTAGAGCCAGCGCGGGGCGCCGACCCAGAAGACGCGGAACGCGATGCCCGCGAGCGCCGCGACCCAGATCGCCCACAGGAGCGGGCGGGCGGTGGAGTCGGGGAGCAGGAGCAGGGCGAGCGGGGTGTAGGTGCCCGCGATGATCAGGAAGATGTTCGCGTGGTCGAGCCGGCGCAGGATGGCCTCGCCGCGCGGCCCCCAGGTGCCGCGGTGGTACAGGCCGCTCGTGCCGAAGAGCAGGCAGGCCGTGAGCACGAAGACGCCGGTGGCGATCCGGGCGCGCGTCGAGTCGGTGAAGACGATCAGCGCGATACCCGCGATCAGCACGGCCGGGAACATGCCCGCATGCAGCCAGCCCCTGAGCTTCGGCTTCACGGGGTGCGGCAGGTCGATCTCGACGGGGCCCGAGGCTCCGGCGGGCGGGGTGGCGTCGGCGGCGGGAGACGTCATGACAGGAATCGTACCTACGGCTCCGTAAGTTCCATATCCGGATGTGGGGACGCTCACGTGTGAGGCCCTCTGGACAGATGGGCGAATCGCCCCGATGATCAAATGAGTGAGGTCGGCACCGGATGAGCGGACAGGCACGTGTCCGGGTCGCAGCCCCCAAGGGGCAACCAACTACAAAACCCTCATTTAGGAGCGATCGTGGCGCGCGACAACGCGGCTTCCACCAGTGCCCCCACCAACCACGCAGAGCTTGTCGCCTGGGTGGACGAGATCGCAGCCCTCACGCAGCCGGACAGGGTGGTCTGGTGCGATGGATCCGAGGCGGAGTACGAGCGCCTCGCGGAAGAGCTCGTCGCCAAGGGCACGTTCAAGAAGCTCGACCCGGTTCTGCGCCCGAACTCCTACTACGCGGCCTCCGACCCGACCGACGTCGCCCGCGTCGAGGACCGTACGTACATCTGCTCCGAGAACGAAGAGGACGCCGGTCCCACCAACCACTGGAAGGCGCCCGCGGAGATGCGGGAGATCTTCCGGGGCAAGGACGAACAGGGCGGTATCTTCCGCGGCTCGATGCGCGGGCGCACGATGTACGTCGTCCCGTTCTGCATGGGCCCGCTCGGCTCCGACCTGTCCGCGATCGGCGTCGAGATCACCGACTCGGCGTACGTGGCCGTCTCCATGCGCACCATGACCCGGATGGGCCAGGCGGTCCTGGACGAACTCGGTGCGGACGGCTTCTTCGTGAAGGCCGTGCACACCCTCGGCGCCCCGCTCCAGGAGGGCGAGGCGGACGTGCCGTGGCCGTGCAACACCACCAAGTACATCTCGCACTTCCCGGAGTCCCGCGAGATCTGGTCGTACGGCTCGGGCTACGGCGGCAACGCCCTGCTCGGCAAGAAGTGCTACGCCCTGCGCATCGCGTCCGTGATGGCGCGCGACGAGGGCTGGCTCGCCGAGCACATGCTGATCCTCAAACTCACGCCGCCGCAGGGTGAGTCGAAGTACGTGGCCGCGGCTTTCCCGTCCGCGTGCGGCAAAACCAACCTCGCGATGCTGGAGCCCACGATCTCCGGCTGGACCGTCGAGACCATCGGCGACGACATCGCCTGGATGCGCTTCGGCGAGGACGGCCGCCTGTACGCGATCAATCCGGAGGCCGGCTTCTTCGGTGTCGCGCCCGGCACCGGCGAGCACACCAACGCCAACGCCATGAAGACCCTGTGGGGCAACTCGGTCTTCACCAACGTCGCGCTCACCGACGACAACGACATCTGGTGGGAGGGGATGACGGAGGAGACTCCGGCGCACCTCACCGACTGGAAGGGCAACGACTGGACCCCCGAGTCGGGCGTCCCCGCCGCCCACCCGAACGCCCGCTTCACCGTCCCCGCCTCGCAGTGCCCGATCATCGCGCCCGAGTGGGAGGACCCCAAGGGCGTGCCGATCTCCGCGATCCTCTTCGGCGGCCGCCGAGCGAGCGCCGTACCGCTGGTCACCGAGTCCTTCGACTGGAACCACGGTGTCTTCCTCGGCGCCAACGTCGCCTCCGAGAAGACCGCCGCCGCCGAGGGCAAGGTCGGCGAGCTGCGCCGCGACCCCTTCGCCATGCTGCCGTTCTGCGGCTACAACATGGGCGACTACATGGCCCACTGGGTCAAGGTCGGCGCCGACAAGGACCCGGCGAAGCTGCCGAAGATCTACTACGTGAACTGGTTCCGCAAGAACGAGGCGGGCAAGTTCGTGTGGCCGGGCTTCGGAGAGAACTCCCGTGTCCTGAAGTGGATCGTGGACCGCCTCGACGGCAAGGCCGAAGGCGTCGAGACCCCCATCGGCATCCTGCCGACCCTCGACTCCATCGACACGAACGGGCTCGAACTGCCCGCCGCCGACCTGGAGTTCCTGCTCACGGTCGACAAGGAGATCTGGCGCGAGGAGGCCGCCCTGGTCCCCGAGCACCTCAACACCTTCGGCGACCACACGCCCAAGGAGCTGTGGGACGAGTACCGGGCCTTGGTGAAGCGCCTCGGCTGAGGCATGTGAAGCACCATCCGTAACTGCTGCCCCCGGAGCCCCAACTGGCTTTGGGGGCGCGGTTATGGACGGATTTTTCGTATGTGCCAATCTGTGCACACGCCCTTCACCGCCCGAAGAATCCGGGCACACTCGGTCCATGAGGCTGAGTCCATGAAGACGCCGGTCAGTGACCCGCTGAGGGTCGGTGGCTACCGCATCGTGGGCCGGCTCGGCTCCGGCGGTATGGGCTGGGTCTACCTCGCCCGCTCCCGCGCGGGACGACCGGTCGCGGTCAAGGTCGTACGCCCCGAACTGGTCGCCGACCACGAGTTCCGGATGCGCTTCGCCCGCGAGGTCGCCGCCGCCGGAGCCGTCAGCGGCGCCTACACCGCCGCCGTCGTCGACGCCGACCCCGACGCCGATCTGCCCTGGCTCGCCACCGTGTACGTACCGGGCCCCTCGCTGACCGAGGCCGTACGCTCCGGCGGCCCGCTGACCGAGCCGTATCTGCGCAGGCTCGGCGCGGGTCTGGTCGAGGCGCTCATGGCCATCCACGCCGCGGGCATCGTGCACCGCGACCTCAAGCCGTCCAATGTGCTGCTCGCCGCCGACGGTCCGCGCGTCATCGACTTCGGGATCTCCCGCCTCGCCGGATCCAGCAGCATCACCCAGGCGGGCGTCGTCATGGGCACCCCGCCGTTCATGGCGCCCGAGCAGCTCTCCGGCGGCAGTGTGGGCCCGCCCACCGATGTCTTCGCGCTCGGCGGCGTCCTCGCCTTCGCCGCGACCGGGCGTTCGCCCTTCGGCTCGGGGGAGCGCGTGGCCTATCGCGTGCAGACCGAGCCGCCCGATCTCGCCGGTGCGCCCGAGGAGTTACGCCGCCTCATCCTGGCCTGTCTGTCCAAGGACCCGGCCGCCCGCCCCCGCCTCGCGCCGCTGCTCGAACTGCTCGCCCCCGACGAGAGCGCGCCGCCCTGGCCGCCGCCCTCGGTGGCCGCCGGTATCCGCTCGCGCGAGCGTGACCTGGACAGCCCGCCGGGCGGGGGCTCGCGGGCCGCGCGGGTCTCCGTACCGTCCTGTCTGCGGGCGCCCCCGCCGGCGCCGAGTCGCACGCGCAGGCGCTGCTCGACGCGGGCCTGACCGACGCGATGGTGGCGGGGGCGGTGAGCCATGGAGCCACGGGTGCGCGTTGAGTCCGGCCGCGAGCTGGAGATCGGGCCGCACTGGCGGGAGTTGGTCCGTACATGGGGTTCCGGGACCGGCGCGGGGGTGGAGGCCGACGAGCACGCCCTGAGCCTCGACTTCGATCTGCCGGCCGCCGGACGCACGCTGACCTTCCGCTTCACCACGACCAGGCGGCTGCTCGTCGCCTTCATGACCGACGGGCGCCGGCTGCGCGGCGACCAGCTGGCGATGGCGGCGGCCGCGGCCAACGCGTGGAACACCGAACAGCTCTTCCCCATGCTCTCCGTCTGGGACGTCCGCGGCCCCGACCCCTGTATCGCCGGGGTCTGCCAGCTGCCGCTCGCCTGCCGGATGACGCCCAAGGACTTCGGGGCGATGGCGGACGACTGGGCGGATCAGGCGCGGCAGATGTTCACGAGGTGCCATCAAGTGTTCCGGCTCTGAGGCGAGTCCGGGATACGAGGCCACGGCGTTCGGGGGTGTGGGGTGGAGCGCGGAAGACAGCGCGGTGCGAGGAGCGCGGAGAGCGCCAGGTGCACGCGGAGCCCGGGGCGCATGCGGAGCGCGAGGGGCACGGGGAGCCCGGGGCGCATGCGGGCGGCCGTACTCGGGTGCGCTCTGCTCCTCGGGCTGCTCACGGCCCGGCCGGCCGCTGCCGTGGACCCGGTGAGGAACCTCGACTGTCCAGGCGCGCTCTCCGTACGCCTGGACTGCATGGACGGGCAGTCGGAGAAGGCGGCCGGGCCGCAGGCGATGACCCTGGACAAGTCGGTCCGACTGGACCGTCCTGCCGACGAGTTGGGGCTTTCCGGTCACCGGGAGAGGCTCTCGAAGAGTCCGCTCACCGTCCGGGTGCCGGCCGGGCGGACCACCGGGCGCGGGGGCACGGTGCTTCTGCTGCTCGCCAAGGAGCGCCGGGTCGCACCGGACGCCACCATCACCCCGCTCGACCGGCGCACGGTCGACGCGGCGCGGGCGGCGGGGCTGTGCGCGGGCGACATCGGGCCCGCGTTGTGCGAGACCGTGGCGCAGGAGCAGTCGGGCGACGAGCTGATCCGCGCGAGCCTCGCCGTGCCGCTCGACGCCGACGACGAGGACAACACCGCCCTGTGGGTGCTGTTCGGCGTCCTGGCCGCGCTGCTCGCTCTCGTCGTCTTCCTGATGAAGGCGGTACGCCGCCCCGCACACGCGACAGGCCGGTCCCCGGCGCACGCGGCCGGCCGGACCTCCGCACCCCCGGCCCCGCGGGGCAAGCCCGCACCCGAGCGCACCGCACCCGAGCGCACCGCCCGCCACCGCGCCGACCCGACGCAGACCGTGGCGCTGCGCCCGCAGCGCCACGGCCCGCCCGACGCCCCGTACGACGAAGAGCTCTCCCCGCTCGACGAGGACCGGCACACGCGTCAACTCGCCGCGCCCGCACCGTACTTGGGCGAGCTGCCCGCACTCCCGCACCCCAAGGCCCTCGTCCGCTCGGCCCTGCACCCGGAGGGTTACGTGGAGATCGACCGCTGCCTGTACCGCGCCCGCTGGACCGGTGGCCCCGCCTCCCCGCCGCCCGCCGTGGGCGAGTTCGTCGACATCCGCGACGTATCCGAAGGCGTATCGGAAGGCGTATCGGAAGGCGCATCCGCAGACGTGCACGAAGAGGACGACACGACAGAACGAGGCACACCGCACCTGCTGGCCCTGCCTCCCGCGAGGACCCCGCAGCACACAGGAGACAGCCATGATGAATGAACCGCCGCCCACCGCCGTGCCGCAGTACGCGGACTTCGACTTCGAGCTGGACAACAACGCCCAGCGGCTGCCGCTCGTGCTGTGTCTCGACAACTCCCGTTCCATGGAGGGCCGTCCGGTGCAGGCGCTCAACGAGGCGCTGCGCGAATGGACCCGTGAGCTGCACGACGACGTCAGCCTCAGCTACAGCGTCGAGGTCGCCGTCATCACCTTCGGCGACCAGTCCGTGACCGCCTACCGGGGCGCCGAGCCGCTCCATCCGGGCATGAACCTCAGCCCGTTCGTGCCCGCGCACGCCTTCACCCCGCCGACCCTCGCGGCGAACGGAGTGACGCTGATGACCGAGGCCGTCGAACTCGCCATGCATATCGTGGCCGCCCGCAAGACCGAGCTGCGCAAACTCGGCCTGCAGTACTACCGCCCGCAGATCTGCCTGGTCACCGACGGTCTGCCCACCGACGGTACCGGCCACTACACGACCACCTGGCAGCGCATCGTGCCCGTGCTCGCCGAGGAGCAGCGGGCCCGGCGCTTCAGGCTCTACGCGATAGGCGTCGGCGGGATCACCGACCGCGGCCAGGCCGTCCTGCGGGCCTTCGCGCCCACGTACAACGCGCAGTTGCAGGGCTTTCCGTTCCGCGAGCTGCTGCAGATGATGTCGGCGAGCGCGGCCGCCGAGCAGAAGGGCGAGGGCGAGGAGGCCTTCGAGAAGATCTTCCACCAGTTCCGTACGCAGCGCCCCGCCTGGGAAGCCTGAGCGATGGGACGCGGGGGCGCGGCAGCGCGCGGCGGCGGGACATGGCGCACGCACGGGGTGAGCGTCGAGGGGTACCGGCACCGGCGCACCGGGACCCCGTGCCAGGACGCCTGGGACAGCGCTCAGTGGCGTACGGGTGACGGCGAGGACCCGGTGGTCGTCCTCGCCGTCGCCGACGGCGCGGGCAGCAGGCCGCGTTCGCAGGAGGGCGCGCAGCTCGCGGTCCGGCTCGCGACCGAGCACTTCGGGCGGGAGGCGGCGGAGCTGCGGGTGCCGGCCGGTGACGCGGTGCACGGGCTGCTGCACTCCGCGTTCCAGTCGGTCTGCCGGGAGTTCCTGGTGGCGGTGGAGCAGACGGGGGCGCCGGCCCAGGACTTCGCGACCACCCTCACCGTCGTGGTCATCACCCCTGACTGGCTGGGGCACTTGAGCGTCGGTGACGGCCTGGTGATCGTCCGCGCGGGCACGGACACGGACGGTACCGGTCTCTTCCACCTCCTGCCGCAGGCCGAGGCGGCCAGCGAGTACAGCAACGAGACCGTCTTCCTCACCTCGCGCGACGTGGGGCGGTGGGTGCGCACCGACTGCGTGGACGATCCCGGGATCGACGCCGTGGTCCTGTCCACGGACGGTCTCACCCAGGCGGCCCTCACACGCTTCCAGACCCCCAACGCATCGTTCCTGGCAGCGGTGCTGGGCCCGATGGAGTCCCCGGCCAAGGACCCGGACGACGATGAGGCGGAGCTCGCCGAACTGCTGCGCTCGGACCGGCTCTCGGCGGTCAACGCGGACGACAAGACGCTCCTTCGGGCGGTACGGGTATGAGCGCGCGCGGCAGTACGGGGACCAGTGCCCGCGCCGGGACCGGGCGCAGGGTTCTGCTCGACGGGCGGCCCGTCACGCTGGCCGAACGTCCGCTGAAGGGCGGCGGCGAGGCCTCCGTCTACCCGGTCGAGGGTGAACCGGGCATCGTCGTGAAGCTCTACCGGGAACGCCCGGGGCCCGAACAGGAGCGCCGCCTCACCCGCATGCTGGCCATGTCCCCGCTCGGCGACCGGCCCGTCGACTCCAACCAGGCACCCGAACTCGCCTGGCCCACCGCCCTCGCCCGTTCACCCGAGGGCGTCTTCCTCGGCTATGCGATGCGGCGGTTCGGGGAGCCCCAACACGTCCAGCTGGTGGGCCTGTTCACCCGCTCGCAGCGGCTGCGGCTCTTCCCCGAGCGGGCCGACTGGCGCTTTCTGCTCGGAGTGGCCTGGAACCTGGCGTTCATGACGGCCCGTATGCACCACGAAGGCCTGGTCGTCGGCGACTTCTCCAGCAGTAACGTCGTGGTCGACCGCAACGGCTTCGTCACCTTCCTGGACTGCGACTCCATCGCCTTCACCGACCGGCAGACCCGTGAGTCCTTCCCCTGTCTGATGCACACGACCGACTACTCGGCGCCCGAGCGCCAGGCGGGCGGCCCGGCGTCGACCGAGAGCGACGACTTCGCGCTCTCCGTCCTCGTCTATCAGCTCCTGGCCGTCGGCAACCATCCCTTCGGCGGCGTCCCGCACGACAGCCAGGAGGACTCGACGGTCAAGGACAACATCGCGGCATCCATCTCGTACGTGGTCCGCCCGGAGCGGGTCGTCGTCCCGCGCGGCATCATCGACCCCACCGTGCTGCCGCCCGGCCTGCTCACCTTGGCCCGCCGCGCCTTCGGCCCCGGCGTGCTCGACCCGAAGGCCCGGCCCACGGCGCAGGACTGGCTGCGGGCGCTCGACGAGGAACGCGGTCGCGTACGGGTCTGCGGCGCCCGTCCCCGCCACTCGTACGGCTCCCATCTGACGGGCTGCCCGTGGTGCGCGCGGGCGGCGGCGGGCGGCCAGGACCTGTTCAACGCACCGCCTCCGCGCCCGCCCGCCCCGTCGGCCCCGACCCCTCCTCCGCCACGCCAGGCGCCGGCCGCGGCCCCCGCACCAAGCGCCTCGGACAACCGAAAGCTCTTGTTGGTGCTGGCGGTGGTGATAGCCGTGATCTTGCTGGTGACCGTGGCGGTGGCGATGGAGGGGTAGCGGCCGATGGGAGCGGTCGATGGGAGCGGTCGATGGGAGCGGCCGATCGGGAGCGGATCGCCGTCCGGATCCGTAGGGTCGAGCTGGCTCAACTTTAGACTCGATCTAAGCTAGGATGTGGTCATCCCAGACTGGAGGTCCTGCCATGTACGAGCCGATCCGCGCCAAGTCGGTCCACACCATGGGCCCCGACGGCGATTTCCCGCACCGTACGCGCGAGGAGGAGCTCGAGCTCCAGCTCGCCGGTCATCTCGCGGCGCTGCTCGCGGTGACGGACGAGCTGCGGGGGCTCGCGCCTTCCGCCGAACTCGACGAGGCGTCGGCCGAGTTGGCGGCAGCGGTCACGCGCCTGCGCGGCGGACGGGCACCGGTCCGGGCGGGTGTCGCGGCGGCGATCCACGAGCCGCATCTGGCGGCGCTCCACCAGCGGGCCCATGCCCTGGCGGGCCGGGCCCTCGTGGTGGCGGCCTCGCGGGCGGACACCTCGGCGGCGATCCTGGCGGCGCGCCGGATGGAGGCGCACGCCCAGGCGCTCACGCCGGCCGCGGTCTGAGGCGTACGGCTGCACGGCTGGGCGTGTCCGACCCGTGCCCGTCTTTACGGCTGGGCGTGTCCGACCCGTGCCCGTCCCTACGGCTGCCCGTACCCGTCCAGGAACTTCCCGATCCGTGTGACCGCGTCCGCGAGGTCCGAGGCCTGCGGGAGTGTGACGATCCGGAAGTGATCGGGCTCGGGCCAGTTGAACCCCGTCCCCTGCACGACCATGATCTTCTCGGCCCGCAGCAGATCGAGCACCATCTGCCGGTCGTCCTTGATCTTGAAGACCTTCGGATCGAGCCGCGGGAAGAGATAGAGAGCCCCCTTGGGCTTCACGCACGTCACGCCCGGAATCTGCGTCAGCAGCTCGTACGCCGTGTCCCGCTGCTCGACGAGCCGTCCGCCCGGCAGCACCAGATCGTTGATCGACTGCCGCCCGGTCAGGGCCGCGACCACGCCGTGCTGCGCCGGCATATTGGCGCAAAGGCGCATGTTCGCGAGGATCGTCAGGCCTTCGATGTACGAGGCGGCGTGCGCGCGCGGCCCGGAGATGACCATCCACCCGGTCCGGTAGCCGGCCACCCGGTAGGCCTTGGACATCCCGTTGAAGGTCAGCGTCAGCAGATCGGGCGCGAGGGCCGCGGTCGGAGTGTGCGTGGCCCCGTCGTACAGGATCTTGTCGTAGATCTCGTCGGAGCAGACCAGCAGATTGTGCCGCCGGGCGATGTCCGCGAGCCCCCGCACCACGTCGTCGCTGTATACGGCGCCCGTGGGATTGTTCGGGTTGATGATCACGATCGCCTTGGTGCGGTCGGTGACCTTCCGCTCCACGTCCGCGAGATCCGGCATCCAGTCCGACTGCTCGTCACAGCGGTAGTGCACGGCGGTACCGCCGGACAGCGAGACGGCGGCCGTCCACAACGGATAGTCCGGCGCAGGTACGAGCACCTCGTCCCCGTCGTCGAGCAGCGCCTGCATCGCCATGACGATCAGCTCGGAGACCCCGTTGCCGATGTAGACGTGCTCGACATCCGTCTCCACACCGAGCGTCTGGTAGTGCATCATCACCGCGCGCCGGGCCGAGAGCAGCCCCTTCGCGTCGCCGTAGCCATGCGCCGAGCCGACATTGCGCAGCACGTCCTCGAGGATCTCGGGCGGACAGTCGAACCCGAAGGCCGCCGGATTCCCGGTGTTCAGCTTCAGAATCCGATGCCCTGCCGCCTCCAGCCGCATGGCCTCCTCGAGAACCGGACCCCGGATCTCGTAACAGACGTTGGAGAGCTTCGTCGACTGGATCAGCTGCATGCGGCAACTTTACGAGCGTGTTTCGTCCCGGCGCGCGGTCTTTGGTCCCTCGTGGGTCAGCGCATCCACGGGTTCGCGTCCGGCTGCCTTCCATCGCAATGCACCGACGCACGCATACGCCCGGATCGAATGCCCTCGACACCCTCGGATCTTGGAAGTCCCCCGGCCGGACCGCGGACGTGAGGTGCACCACGGCTCGGCGATCCGGGCGGCGAGGTCGGCCGCAGGCTCATCCGTCTCCGTACAGTTCGGTCAGCCGGGGCAGGTGGCGAGCAGTTGCCTCGGAGTCGTCGAAGTCCCAGTCGTCGCCGAGATCCGGGTAGTCGATCGTCCAGTGGGCGTCGTCGAGACCGGTGCCGGTGGCGGATTCGTGCGCGTCCCAGACGATGCTCAGTGCGTCCTCGCATTCGAGGCAGCCGTGGGGAGCGGCATCCCCGACCGCCGGCACCGCCGCGAGGGAGTCCGGATCGGCGACGGCCTGTTCGAAGACCGTGCGGCCCTGCACGATCAACCAGCCCCGGAAGTAGTCGAATCCGTCGTCGGAGCATCCGCCGTTGATCAGGTAGGCGGCGCCCCACAGGGGAGTGCTGTACGAAACGGCCATCAGGTCCCACAGAGTCTGCTGGGCGGCCAGGATCTCCGCGGGCGGCCGCTGGGCGAGCAGCTCGGACGCCCTTGCCGCCACGGCTTCCCCGTCCGACGGGTCGGCCGAAGCGGCGCGGGCGTCCTCGATCAGCTGCCAGAACGTGTCGGTGTCCATGGCGTGGAGCCTGCCACCGGGGACTGACAACGCTCCTTGAACGCCTGGGGAAGGGCCACAAGAGCGAGCGCAGTCAGGGCCGCGCTTGTCCAGAGAGGGCCGCGGGGGTTCCAGGTGAGGGTGAGGGCGGCGAGGGCGGGGCCGAGGGCGGCGCCCGTGTTCAAGGCCGCGGTGGCGTAGGCGCCGGACAGGGTGGGGGCGCCGTCGGCCGCGTACAGGATGCGGGAGATCAGGGTGGCGCCGACGCCGAAGGACAGCGTGCCGAGGGGGAGGACCAGGGCGACGACCGCCGGTGCGGATCCGGCGGTCAGGGCGAGGACGGTCCAGCCGCAGACCAGCGCCACCGTCCCGCCGCCGGCCACCGCGCGCGGGCGGCTGTCGGCGAGGCGGCCCGCGAGGGTGACGCCGAGGAAGGAGCCGAGGCCGAAGAGCGCGAGGAGCGGGGGGATCCAGCCTTCCGCGAGGCCCGCCACGTCGGTGATCACGGGCGCGAGGTAGGTGAAGGCGCCGAACGTCGCGCCGTTGACCAGCGCCCCGAGCAGCAGCGCGAGGCGCAGTCGCGGACGCCGCAGGGTGCGGAGTTCGGCGGCGAGCGGTACGGGGGCGGCGGCTGAAGGCGAGGGGGCGCCCTTCGCGCCCTGCCCCGCCCCACCGTCGCCCGACGGCGACGTGGCGTCGTCCGTACCCGTACCCGTACCCGTCGCCGCCCTGCCCGGCACCGACCGTGCGATCGCCGCAAGCGCCGGCAGTGACACCGCCGCCACCGCCCAGAACGCCGAGCGCCAGCCCCAGAGTTGACCGAGGCAGGCGCCCGCGGGCACGCCCGCCACGCAGGCCAGCGTCACCCCGCCGAGCAGCACGGAGGTGGCCCGGCCCTTCTGGTCGGGGCGGACCATCGAGACCGCGGTCGCCAGGGCCACGGCCAGGAACCCGGCGTTGGCGAGGGCGCCCGCGATCCGGGTGACCAGGAGGACGGCGAAGCTCTCGGTCAGGGCGCCGACGACGTGGACGCACAGGAAGAGGGAGAGAAAACCGAGGAGCGCGCCCCGCGGGGAGAGGCGGCGCGCGAGCAGGGCCATCGACGGTGCGCCGATCACCATGCCGACCGCGAAGGCCGAGGTCAGCAACCCGGCGTCGGAGAGGGAGACCTGAAGGTCCCGGGCGATGTCCGGGCCGAGCCCGGCGAGCATGAACTCCGAGGTGCCTTGCGCGAACACGGCAAGGCCCAGGAGATAGAGGAAATGAGGCACAGCAGAACTCCGCAGCACACGGTGAGCCGTACGCGCAGATGGTGCGTACGGCTGGATGAAAAGGACCGTGGGACGGCATGCCGAGGGCGCCCTCTCCGCAAGGGCTCCGCGAGAGGAGGGAGAGCGGCGCGGCCACCGGGGAGCCGGTGGCTAGATTCTGGAGGCCTCGGGGCTGGACATGGACCGCAGGCTAACCGGGGGGCAGGCCTGCGGTCCAACGAAAATCAGGCGGCCGTCCGCCGCACCGACCGTCCCGCGAGGACATCCGTCCGCTTGCCGTCCTCGATCACGAACTTGCCGTCGATCAGGACGTGCGGGATACCGACCGGCAGCGTGCGCGGGGCCTCGAACGTGGAGCCCGCCGCGACCGTGGCCGGATCGAAGAGCACCAGGTCGGCGCGGTAGCCCTCGCGGACGAGCCCGCGGTCGGGCAGCCGCAGCCGGGCGGCGGGGCGCGAGGTCAGATGGGCGACCGTCTCCTCGAGGGAGAGGATCCCCAACTCCCTCGAGTAGCGCCCGAGATACTGCGGGAACGTCCCGTACGCCCGCGGATGCGGCTTGAAGCCCTGCAGGATGCCGTCCGAACCACCTGTGTGCACCCGGTGCTTCATGATCGCCTGGACGTTCTCCTCATGTCCGACGTGCTGCAGGATCGTCGAGCCGAGCTTGTCGTTGACGAGGAGGCGGCGGGCCGTGACCCACGGCTCCTCGCCGCGCATGTCGGCGGACTGCTGGATCGTCTTGCCGACGCAGGACGCCAGGCCCGGGTCGGAGACGCCGGAGATCTCGATGGTGTCCCACTCGATCGGCACCCCGTGGCAGCCGTCCGCGCCGATGACCTCCATGTGGTGCCGGATCTTCTCGGCGGTCGCGTCGTCCTGAAGCCGCGCGAGGATCGCCTCGGGTCCGCCCTCGCTCGCCCAGCTCGGCAGCATCGCGACGAGCGTGGTGCAGCCGGGGGTGTACGGGTACGTGTCGAGCGAGATGTCGGCGCCGGCGTCCAGCGCGCCGTCGAGCAGGGCGAGGAGGTCGGGCGCCTTGCCCTTGTTCACACCGAAGTTCATGGTGGCGTGGGCGAGATGGAGCGCGCAGCCGGCGTCCCGCGTGAGGTTCACCATTTCCTCGTACGCCTGGAGCGCGCCGGCTCCGTAACTGCGGTGGTGCGGGCAGTAGTAGCCGTCGTAGCGCGCGACGACCTTGCACAGCTCGGCGAGCTCGGAGTCCTTGGCGTACATGCCGGGCGTGTACGTGAGCCCCGAGGACATCCCGACGGCGCCCTGCTCCATCCCTTCGGCCACCAACTGCCGCATCCGGTCGAGCTCTTGGGGTGTGGCCTCGCGGTCGTCCCAGCCGACGGCGTACATCCGTACGGTGCCCTGCGGGATGAGGTAGGCGGCGTTGACCGCGATCCCCTGCCGGTCGAGGCGGTCCAGGTACTCGCCCACCGTGCGCCAGTCGAAGTCGATGTCGCCGCCGTCGCCGTTCCATCCGGTGATGGCCTTGCGGACCTCGGCGAGGGTGCGGTCGTCGACGGGCGCGTACGAGAGGCCGTCCTGGCCCAGGACTTCGAGGGTCACGCCCTGGGCGGCCTTGGCGCTGTGGTCGGGGTCGCGGAGAAGGGCGAGGTCGGAGTGGGCGTGCATGTCGATGAAGCCGGGGGAGAGGGCGAGGCCGTCGGCGTCGACGGTCCGCTGTCCGGTCGGGCGGGGCCCGTCGCCCTCTGCACGGATCTCGGCGATCCGTCCGTCCGATATGCCGACGTCGGCGGTGTAGGAGTTGTCGCCGGTGCCGTCTATGACTCGGGCGTTGCGGATCACCAGGTCCATGGGGGTGCCCTCTCTGGGACGGGTGGGGGTGTGGGTGCGGGTGCGTCGTGGCTGGGGTGGGGGGCGCCTGCGGGCGGATTTCCCCCACCCGGCCCGCACTCAGAAGTACGTGCGGACGAAATCCACCACCGTGCCATCCGCCGAAACCACCGGAATCAGCTGCCACTTGTCGAACGACGTGCACGGGTGCGAGAGGCCCATGCCGATCCAGTCGCCCACCGACACCGCGTCCGAGGACTCCGTGCGCAGCCACGTGTGCTGGTCCGAGAGGCCGGTCACGGTGATCCCGTCGGCGGGCCGGACCTCGCCGTCCGGGGTGCGCACGACCTGGGCGAAGGGCAGGTCGAGGTCGTACGCCGCGTCCCGCTTGCCCGCGTTCGCGAACGCCTGCGACGGCGTCGGGCGCGACATGACCTGGGCCCAGAGACGGAACGCCGGCTCCAGAGAACCCTCCGACGGCACCCGGTTGAACGGGGTGAGGTGCTTGTAGTGACCGTCGTCGTGCGAGACGTACGCGCCCGAGCGCAGCAGCTTCAGGACGGGCGCGGAAAGAGCGGGGATCTCGGCGAACGCGGAAGCCACCGCGTCGAACCAGGCGGAGCCGCCCGCGCTCACCACGATCTCGTCGAGCCCGGCGAAGTGCCCGGCCTTGTCGAGGTCCACGGCCAGGGCGACCAAGCGCCGCAGCCATGACGTGACGGACGCCAGGGACGCGTCGGGCACCTCGCCCTCGTAACCGGCGACGCCCACAAGGCGCAGGGTGTCGGCCGCGGACACGGCCAGCGCGATCTCTACGCACTCGGACTCGGTACGGACACCCGTCCGCGCCCCCTCACCGGCACCGAGCTCGATCACGACGTCGACGGGACGCGTGGCGCCGGCCGCGGCGAGAGCGGAGTGCATCAGCTGCACTCCCCGTACGGAATCGACGTAGCAGACGAAGCGGAAGGAGGGGTCCGCGGTCAGTTCGGAGGCGATCCAGGCGAGTCCGGCCGGGTCCACGATCTCGTTGGCGACGAAGATCCGCCGCACGCCGAAGGCGCGGGCCACGCGTGCCTGGTGCGGATTGGCCAGCGTGATGCCCCAGGCGCCGTGCTCGGCCTGGCGGGCGAAGAGCTGCGGGGCCATCGAGGTCTTGCCGTGCGGGGCGAAGGCGAGGCCGTGGCGCTCGGAGTAGGTCTCCATCAGGCGGAGGTTGTGCTCCACGCGCTCGGCGGAGAGCGCGAGCACGGGTGTGGTGAACCCGCCGGTGAAGAGGTTGCGGCGCTCGGCGGCCAGCTCGCTGACGGTCAGACCCTCGGCGTTCGGCGGCAGCCCCTTGAAGCGGAAGTCGACGATCTCGTCCGCGAGCGCGGCGACCTTCTCGTCCGCAAGCGCGGCGGCCTTCTCCTCCGCGAGCGCGGCGACGGTCTCCGCACCCTTGCCGGCGCCGGTTCCGACCACGTTGTCGGCTGCCATGGAACCCTCCTCCTGGCCTGTTGCATCCTCTGCAACGGCCATTGCGTATTGCGCTTACCTCTGTCTAACATCCGTCCCAACACCGGGTCAACGCCCGCTGGAGGCCCGGGCCGGGCCAGGACGAAAGTCCCTGGAACGGTGCCCAGTTGAGGGCCCTCGGACCCGGAACCACGCCCGAGAACGGGAACCACCCCGAGAAGGAGCCGACGTGCCCCACCAGAACGTGCCCGGCCCCGGAGCCGCCGCCGAAGCCCCGCGCTTCGACGTCGCCTGCCTCGGCGAGTCCATGGTCACGTTCCGGCCCACGCGGCCCGGGCGCCTCGCCGACGTACCCGGCTTCGACCGCGGAATCGGCGGCGCCGAGTCCAACGTGGCCTGCACGCTCGCCCGCGCCGGCCACAGCGCACGGTGGATCGGCCGCGTCGGCGACGACGGCTTCGGCGAGTACCTCACGCGCGAGATCGCCCACTGCGGCGTGGACACCTCGGCGGTACGCAGGGACGGCGAGCGGCCGACGGGGATCTACTTCCGTACGGCCGGCGACCGGGCCACCGACGCCCACGAGGTCGCGTACTACCGCGCGGGCAGCGCCGCGTCCGCGATGTCCGTCGCGAATGTGGACCTCGACGGGCTGCGCTCCGCGCGCATCGTGCACCTGTCCGGCATCACCGCGGCACTCTCCGACGACTGCCTCGCCCTCATGCGCGAGCTGGCCGCGCCCCGCGCCGGTCGGCCGCTCGTCTCGTTCGATGTGAACCACCGGCCGGGTCTGTGGCGTACCCCCGAGGACGCGCGCGTGCTGCTTGAACTCGCGCGCGGCGCGGACCTCGTGTTCGTCGGCGATGACGAGGCGGCGGCCGCCTGGGGCGTCACGGACGACCCGGACGCGATCCGCGCGGCGCTCCCGGAGCCGCGGACCTTGGTGGTCAAGCAGGGTGCGACGGGCGCGACGGTGTTCCACGAGGACGTCCGCGTCTGCGTACCCGCCCTCAGTGTCGACGTCGTCGCGGCCGTCGGCGCCGGGGGGGCCTTCGCCCCCCGGTTCCTCTCCCCGGCCCTCCCCGGACTGCCCGCCGCCCCGCGCCTGGAGCACCGCCACCCCTGGGCCGCCGCCGCGCTCACCGTCCCCGGCGACATGGCCGAACCCCCCGGCCGCGCCCACGCCGACCACCTTGCCGCACTCCCCGACGAGGAGTGGGGCACACTGCGCCTCGGCCCCGGCTGGACCAGGACCGGGGCGAAAGGGGAGGTCACCACCTCATGAGCCAGACCGTCGACCGCGCGCTGAGCATCCTTCCGCTGCTCGCCGAAGGGCCCGCCGACCTCGGCCAGGTCGCCGAGCGCCTGGACGTCCACAAGTCCACCGCGCTCAGGCTGCTGCGCACCCTGCACGAACACGGCCTCGTCTACCGCCAGTCCGACCAGCGCTACCGCCTGGGCGCCCGCCTCTTCGCGCTCGCCCAGGAAGCCGTCGAGAACCTGGACGTACGCGAGATCGCGCACCCGCATCTCGTCGAGCTCAACTCCAGGATCGGGCACACGGTCCATCTCGCGGTGTACGAGGAGAACGAGGTCCTCTACATCGACAAGGTCGAGAGCCGTTACCCGGTGCGGATGTACTCCCGTATCGGAAAGCCCGTCGCCATCACGGTCGCCGCGGTCGCCAAGCTGCTGCTCGCCGACCTCTCCGAGCCGGAGCGGCGCGCGATCGCCGAGAAGCTCGACTACCCCCAGTACACGTCCCGTTCGACCCCCAACGCGGCCGCGTTCCTCAAGGAGCTTGACGTCGTACGCGAACAGGGCTGGGCCACCGACCTGGGTGGCCACGAGGAGTCCATCAACTGCATCGGCGCCCCCATCAGGGGCGCGGACGGCCGGGTCGTGGCCGCGATGTCGGTGTCCGCGCCCAGCGTGGTGGTCACCGCCGACGAACTCCTCACGCTGCTCCCGGTCGTACGCCGCACCGCGGAGGCGATCAGCCGCGAGTACTCGGGCAACGCACCCACGTAAGTCCGGTCTCGACGAAGTACCCCGACACCCCACACAGCAAGGAAAGTTCATGACCGAGAAGATCCAGCTCACGCCGTCCACCCACACCGCCCCGCCCGCGAAGTTCTCGCACGGGGTGAAGAAGGGCAACATCCTCCAGGTCGCCGGCCAGGTCGGCTTCCTGCCGGCCGAGGAGGGCAAGGCCCCGACCCCCGCGGGCCCGACCCTGCGCGAGCAGACCCTGCAGACCTTCGCCAACGTCAAGGCGATCCTCGAAGAGGGCGGCGCCACCTGGGACGACGTGATGATGATGCGCGTCTACCTCACGGACGTGGACCACTTCGCGGAGATGAACGAGATCTACAACGCGTACTTCGAGGAGCAGGGCCTCAAGGCCCCGGCCTCCGCGCGCACCACGGTCTACGTCGGTCTTCCCAAGGGCCTCCTCATCGAGATCGACGCGCTGGCCGTCCTCGGCTGAGACCGGTCGACTCCCTTACCTACGTGCCCTTAACCCCGCCCGGCCCCCTCGCCGGCCGGGCGGGCCCCCCCCCCCCGCGGCCCCCCCCCGGGCCCGCCCCCCCCGCCCCCGCCCCGCACCCGTACAGAACAATGGAGTTCCTCCCATGTTGCCCGGAATACAGCTCGCCGCAGCCGCGCCCCCCGCCGAGACACCACCGCACACGGGAGGCATCCTCGGCCTCATAGGCGGCACCGGCGGTCTCCTGACCGTCGCCGTCCTCGGTATCGCCCTGCTGCTCTTCCTGATCATCAAGGTCAGGCTGCAGCCCTTCGTGGCGCTGCTCGCGGTCTCGATCGCGGTCGGTCTCTCGGCCGGCCTGAGCGTCACCGAACTCTTCGGCACGGTCCAGAAGTCCACCGCCACCTCGATGATCGAGACAGGCATGGGCGGCATCCTCGGCCATGTCACGATCATCATCGGCCTGGGCACGATGCTCGGCGCGATCCTCGAAGTCTCCGGCGGAGCCGAGGTGTTGTCGCGCCGGCTGCTCGGTCTCTTCGGTGAGAAGCGCGCCCCGCTCGCCATGGGTATGACCGGCCTGATCTTCGGTATCCCGGTCTTCTTCGACGTCGGCATCTTCGTCCTCGCGCCGATCGTCTACGCGGCCGCCAAGCGCTCCGGCAAGTCGATCCTCCTGTACGCGATGCCGCTGCTCGCGGGTCTGTCCATGACCCACGCGTTCCTTCCGCCGCACCCGGGCCCCGTGGCCGCCGCCGGACTCTTCAACGTCTCGCTCGGCTGGGTCATCCTCATGGGCATCGCCTGCGGTATCCCCGCCGTGCTCGCCGCGTGGGCCTACTCGGCCTGGATCGGCAACCGCATCTTCGTCCCCGTACCGCAGGACATGCTGGAAGCGGCCGAGGAGGCCAAGGAGGCCGTCGCCACCGAGCAGCGCGAGGCCGGGGTGAAGCCGCCGGAGCAGCCCGTCTCGCTCGGTACGGTGCTGACGATCATCGGTACGCCGCTGCTTCTCATCCTTGCCGCGACCTTCTCCTCGATCGCGCTCGACCCCTCGACCCTGCGCTCGGTCATCGAGTTCTTCGGCCACCCGTTCGTGGCCCTGACGATCGCGCTGCTCATGGCGTACTACCTGCTCGGTCTGCGCCGCGGCTGGTCGCGCAAGTCCCTGGAGACGGTCTCGACCGCGTCCCTGAAGCCGGTCGGCAACATCCTGCTCGTCGTCGGCGCCGGCGGTGTCTTCGGCGCGGTGCTCAAGGGCTCGGGCATCGCCGACGCGCTGGCCGAGACCTTCGACGACATGGGTCTGCCGATCATCGTCCTGGCGTACCTGATCTCGCTGGTCCTGCGCGTCGCCCAGGGGTCGGCCACGGTCGCGATCGTCGCCACGGCCGGCATCGTCGTCCCGCTGGTCCAGGGCGGCGACCACTCGCAGGCCTTCCTGGCCCTGGTCATCATGGCCATCTCGGCCGGTTCGATCTTCGCCTCGCACGTCAACGACGGCGGCTTCTGGATCGTCGCCAAGTACTTCGGCATCTCCGAGCGCGACACCCTCAAGTCCTGGACGGTCCTCGAGTCCGTCCTCTCGGTGGCGGGCTTCGCGGTCGCGGCCCTGCTGAGTCTGTTCGTCTAGCGGCGGTACGTCCGTGCGTGAGCGCCCCCGGTCTTCTGCGACCGGGGGCGCTCACGCACAATTGGCGTCATGTCGACCCCAGGCTTCGGCCCGCCGCCAGGACAGTTCCCGCCGCCGCCTTCCCACGCTCCCCAGCAGCCGTACGCCCCGCAGGCACCGCAACAGCCGTACGCCCCGCAGGCATCCCAGCAGCCGTACGCCCCGCAGCCCGCGGTCGTGGGACCGGAGTTCGTGGCCTTCGACAAGAGCAACGCCCTGGTGATCGACGGGGCCGGCATCTCCTTCGACCTCGGCGGCCAGGTCGCCGACTTCCCCTGGGAGCAGGTGGCCCAGCTCCACTACACGGCCCAGGGCGTCCACCTGCGCGTCGGCATCACCCACACAGGCGGCTGGTTCCACGAGTGCGTGGTGAACGCCAAGAAGCAGCAGAAGATGATCCAGTGGCTCACGGAGCTGGGCCCGGTAGCCGCGTACTACCAGGCCCAACTCGCAAGCCGCGGCTGAGAGATCAGGCGCAGTACTGCGCCTCCTTGCCGATGGACCGGTACATGCAGTCCGAGTTCTCCAGAAGCTGCAGCACCGCGTCCCGGTTCCGCGAGGTCTCCCGCTCGATCACCTCGTCGGGCGGGTAGAAGCCGCCGCCGCCCGAGGACCGCGGGTACATCTCGAAGGTGTAGTGGAAGATCTTCTGCGATCCCCACATCCAGTCACCGATCGACCCGTCCGTGATGTACAGATCGCTGGACTGCTGCGGCGTATAGCCGTTGGACGCGGCCATCTTCTGGCCGATCGCCGCATGCGCGTTGCGGTCGTCCGCCGTCAGGCCCGTCGCGGTGTCGCTGTAGGTGTAGCCGTACGGCCAGAGCACCAGCTCGCTGTACGTGTGGAAGTCGATGGACGCCTTGATCTGCTGCTTGCCGCCGATGATCCGGCTGCGCACGAAGTTCGCGACGACCTTCACCTCGGGCGCCGACTCGGCCGAAGGACCGCGGTAGGTCTCCGAGGACGTCGAGCCCGAGGAGCCGCCGCAGCAGCCCCAGCGGTGGGCCCAGTTGCGGTTCAGGTCCGTACCGACGTAGGACGAACCGGAGTTGGGCTGACGGTTCTTGCGCCATGAGCGGTACGAACCGGTGGCGATGTCGTACTCGCCGCCGTCCGGGTTGACGTCCGGGATGATCCAGATCTCCCGGCCGTTGACCATGTTCGTGATCCGCGAGTCCGCCCCGTATCCGGCGCCGAGCTCGCGTACGAGATAGAGCGCCATCTCGACGGTCAGGTGCTCACGGGCGTGCTGGTGGTGGGTGAACAGGACCTCGGGCTCGGCCTCGTCGCTCGCCACGTTGTCACTGATCTTGATGGCGGTGATGTCCCGGCCCTGGTACGACTTGCCGATCACGCGCTTGCTCATGATCGACGGATAGGCCGCCAGACGCTGGTCGAGCTCCGCGTTCATCTCGGCGTAGTTGTGATAGCGCGAGTCGGCCGAGGGGAAGTCGAGCGGCTCGACGGCCGCTCCTTCGAGGCGCTCGGGCACGGCGCCCAGTGGCTCCAACTCATAGCCCTGCGCGCGCAGTTGCTTCGCCTGCGCGGCACTGGCGGTGACGACGACGGTGTGCCCGTCGCTCTCGTCGATGGACACGCCGGACCGGGCGATCTTCGTGACGGCGGCCCGGTCGAGCTTGTTGCTGTGCACATGGATCTCGTACTGCTGCCGGCTCTCCTCCTGGGCGACCGCTTCGGCGCGCGCCTTGTCGGGCGAGGCGTCGGCGGTCAGCGGGGCGGCGAGCGCGAGGGCTACGACGGCGGCGAGCGCCGCGGTTCTCTTTCCGGTGGTTCCGCGTATGCGTAGGCGCATGACATCTCCGTAAGCGTGGTGGGGGTGGCTCATGGCGACGCGAGTGCGGCGGTGCGGTGTCCGCTATGCGGTGAGTCGGGTGCGGTTGTGCGGGGTCATCGTGAGGCAGTGGCATGGCCTCGTCAATAGCCACTCCCGCACGCCCCCTTGTGTCACGGCCGGAAACAGCCGATGGTGACCGGTGATCTCGATCATCGGGGACGAGCGGGGAGGCGCCATATGGCCGAAACGGACGGCACGACCACCAACACCGCACCACGCAAATCCAGTTGGAAGTACATCGGCCCGGGCATCGTCGTCGCCGCCACCGGCGTCGGCGCCGGTGACCTGGTCGCCACCCTGATCGCGGGCAGCAACTTCGGCTACACGCTCCTGTGGGCCGCGATCATCGGCTGCGTCGTCAAGATCTCCCTGGCGGAGGCGGCGGGTCGCTGGCATCTGGCCACGGGGCGCACGCTGTTCGACGGCTGGCGCAGTCTCGGCCCGTGGACCACCGCCTTCTTCGTCGTGTACGTCATCGCCTGGGGCTTCGTCTACGGCGCGACCGCGATGACCTCATCGGGACTGCCGCTCTTCGCGCTGTTCCCGGACGTGATGGACCTCAAGTGGTGGGCCCTCGCCTGCGGTCTGGTGGGCCTGGTCTTCGTCTGGTTCAACCGGTACTCGGTCTTCGAGAAGGTCATGACGGTCCTGGTCGGCGTCATGTTCGTCGTGACCGTCTATCTGGCGATCAGGGTCACCCCCAACCTCGCCGACACCTTCGCGGGCCTGCTCCCGGTGGTGCCGGACGCGAAGGACTCGGTCCTCAACACTCTCGGTCTGATCGGCGGCGTCGGCGGCACGATCACCCTGGCCGCGTACGGCTACTGGGTCAACGCCAAGGGCTGGACCGACTCCGGCTGGATGAAGGTGATGCGCCTGGACAACCGGGTCGCGTACATCACCACCGGCATCTTCGTCGTCGCGATGCTCTTCGTCGGCGCGGAGCTGCTGCACTCCGCGAACGTCGCACTCGCCAAGGGCGACCAGGGTCTCGTCCAGCTCAGCGGGATCCTGGAGAAGGAGTACGGCACGGCCACGGCCAAGCTCTTCCTGGTCGGCTTCTTCGCGACGTCCTTCACTTCGCTGATCGGCGTATGGCACGGAGTGAGCCTGATGTTCGCCGACTTCGTGGCGAACTACCGCCGGTCGAGGGCCGGTTCCGGGGCGGCGGCCGACTCGGCTGCCGAGGAGGGGGGGGGGCGGGGGGGCGGCGCGCGCGCGGTCCGCGCGTGTCTGCTGTGGCTGACGGTGCCGCCGCTGCTGATCGTGTTCGGCGTGGACATCCTCGGCCTCTCCTTCGAGGACCCGTTCCGCCTGATCATCATCTACGGGGTGCTCGGCGCGGCCTTCATGCCGTTCCTGGCCCTCACCCTGATCTGGCTCCTCAACTCGTCCCGCACCCCGGCCGAGTGGCGCAACGGCTGGCTGAGCAACGGCATGCTGTTCGTCGCCGGGGCGCTGTTCCTGGTCCTGTGCGTCAAGCAGATCTGGGACATGGACTGGGGGAGCTTCTTCTGACGGCTCCCGCCGCGGTACTCCCGTACGGCCGGAGCCCCCGCAGGGGGGCGCAGCCCCCCGGGGGGGGCGGGGGGGGCGGGGCGAGTG
>NZ_JAEIMH010000023.1:102107-106246 GCF_016464295.1 Streptomyces sp. N35
CCCCCGATGGCGCGCATGCCATCGGGGGCTCCGGTGCGTCGACGGAACGTTTTCCGCCGGGTGTCACCCGTCGCGCGCCGACTACCGCGCGTTGTATCCGAAGCGGGAGCCGCTCGCGGGGAAGCCGCCGGTTCCGGGCTTGTACGTGGTGACGGCGGCGTTGGTGCCACCGATCACGGTGTTGGCCATGGGCAGCGCGTACAGCGCGCCCTGGGCGCTCGGTCCGTAGGGCATACCGGCGTAGAGCTTGGTGCCGGTGTAGTGGATGCTGCGGCCCAGGTACTGGTCGGCGCCGGCGGTGCCGGGGATGCCGTCGCCGTCACCGGTCTCCAGCCACTTGTCGTTGGTGCCCGGGGTGCCGAGCAGCGCGAACGTGTGGATGGCACCCGCCTTGGTGGCCGTGCCGACGGCCTCGTTGGGTGTGCCGACGGCGATCCTCAGCGTGGCCGCGGTACCGACCGCGCGGGGCGACAGGTTGACCGCGCTGATCCGCTCGCCCATGCGGTCGCCCGCCTCCGAGGTGCCGACGACATCGTCGTCCCCGGTGCCCTGCGACAGGGAGGTCTTCTGCGTCCAGGTGCCGTCCGCCTTGATGTGGACCACGAAGACCATGCCCGCGTCGGCGCGCTGCGTGGCGCCGCCGTCGACGGACAGGGCCTCGCCCGGGGCGCCGATGGTCAGGATGGAGTCCGTGGCGCCGGTGGCGGCCGCGGTCGGCCGGAACGCGGTCAGCGCGAGCGAGGCACCGAAGTCGTCGCCCGGCTCGGCACCACCGGAGATCGTCTCCAGATCCTGGTCGAGACCGAACAGCGGGGTGGGGCTGCTGTCCGCGTTCAGCTTGTTCGGGTCGAACACCGCGAGACCGCCGGCCTCCTTGTCGGCACCGATGGCCTCGCTGGGGCTGCCGATCGCGATCTGGTTGGGGTTCGCGGCCAGCGCGGCGCCGAACCGGTCGCCTTCCTCCGGGTCGCCCGGTACACCGGTCTTGTCCTGGTGGATCGCCACGTTGCCGGCGTTGGTGACGTAGAACGCGGAGCCCGCGGTCTTGACCGTGCCCAGCGCCTCGCCGGGGTTGCCGATCACAAGGAACGGCTCACCGGCGCGGGTGGTGCCCGCGGCGACCGCGTGGCCCATCCGGTCCCCGGCCTCCGACGCCGAGGCCTTGATCGCGGCGGTGCCCGCGCCCTGTTCGAGGTGCGTGTTCTTCACCGTGCCGGTGCCCAGACCGCCCGGGGCGCCGTAGAGGACGTCCACGAATCCGGCGTCGGTGGCGGTGCCCACGGCCTCGTTGGGAGTGCCGACGACGAGGTCGGTGTAGCCGTCCTCGTTGTAGTCGACGGTCGCGAGCTGCTCACCGAACCAGTCGCTCTGCTCGGCGCTGCCCGGCACCCAGTCGAGGTCCTGGTTGATCTCGGCGGTGCCCTTGCCGCCGCCGTACGAGATCCGCACCAGGCCGGCGCTGGTCACGCTGCCCACGGTGGCCGCCGGGTCGCCGATCGCGATGTCCTCGGCGCCGTCACCGTTGAAGTCGGTGATGCGGGTGGCGCCCACCTTGGAGCTCACCCACGAGGCGAGGTCGTCGACGCGGGCGATGACGCCGGCCGTGCTGGTCTGGGTCTCCTCCACTTCGAGGCAACCACCCTGGAAGGACCGGCTGTTGAGGCCGACCAGTCTGCCCGCGCTGATGACCGGGCCGCCGGTGTCGCCCGCGCAGGCGGCCGCACCGTTCTTGCCGGTCACGTCGGCGGTGGTGGCCGCCGCCGCGTCGACGCCGTATGTGCCGGTGTGCAGCTTCAGCGGCGCCCACTCGGTCTTCGTACGGCCGTACCCGGCGAACGTGAGCTCCTGGCCGGCGACGGGCGCGGCCGTGGCGAGCGC
The DNA here is from genome assembly GCF_016464295.1 of Streptomyces sp. N35. Taxonomy (NCBI): domain Bacteria; kingdom Bacillati; phylum Actinomycetota; class Actinomycetes; order Kitasatosporales; family Streptomycetaceae; genus Streptomyces; species Streptomyces sp. N35. Next base: position 103,986 of record NZ_JAEIMH010000023.1, read on the forward strand.
GACCGGAGCGACATTGGTGACCGGCCGGCTGAGGCGGGCCAGGACCACGTCGCGGTCGGTGCGCGGCACGAGTTCGACCACGCGGCGCTCGGCGCCCTGCGTGCCCGAGAGGTCGGCGCGGCCGATCACGGCGGTGGTCCGCTTCGCCGGGGCGCCGGCCGGCACCGCCAGCGAGACGGCCGGGTCGTCGGCGGAGCAACTGGGCGCCGTCATCAGCCACTCCGGGGCCTCGAGGGCGGCGGGGCAGCCGCGGTCGTGGGGGCCGACGGTGATCTGGGCGGTGTAGGCGTACGTGGTGTCCGAATCGGCCACGGGTGTGCCGGTGACCGCCGACGCGGGCACGGCGCACAGCGCGAGCGACCCGCCGGCCAGGGCCGCGCCGAGCGCGGCGAGGCGGGGGCGCCTGGTGGAGTGCTGCATGGGGATCATTTCCTCAATCACAGGGTCGGCGACGGCTACTTGGAAGTCCGGATCTCGACGAGCATGTGCTCGCGGCCGCCGGGGTCCGCGCTTTCGCCGACCGCCGTGTAAGCGCCCTTCGCGACGTCGAACGACACCTCCTCGGCGTCGACCGTCATATCCACCTCGGCCGACTGCTCGGCCGATCCCTTGATGCCGTACACGGACGGGATTTCCAGCGTCAGCCAGCCGCTGTTTCCGGTCACCTTGAAACAGACCCTGTCGTTCGACCGGGCCCACACTTCGAGCAGACCGGTTTCACTCGCGCAGTCGGCGAGAGTGATACGTCCGTCCCCGCGCTTGAGCACAATGTTCTTTTCGGCCAAGATCTTGTCGGCGTACGGGTAGTTGTACTTCTCGACGGCGTACCCGGGTGCCGCATCCGCGACCGCCTCGGCATGTCCGCCGGCGGAACCCGTGCCGGAGATCTGGCCCCCCGCCATCACGGCCCAGACCAGGGCGCCCGCCGCGGTGGCGGCGCCCAGAATGCGCATCAATGCGCTGCGTGGCTTCATCACAGTCCTAGAACTCGACCGCCGGTACGAAGCCGGCGGAGATGAGAGATGTACCGCCCCCTGCGGCCCAACTCCCGTATGCAACACAGCAGTTCCGGTTGCGTCCAATGCTGAAACCGGTCGTAACCGGGGTAACCGGCGAGTACCTGCTGTGATGTGCGCCATGTGTGGAAAAGGTTGTACGGAAAGCGGTTTCGACTCCGTATCCGATGTATCTGCAATTGATTAAGGTGCGCTCCTCGGTGGCCGTACGGCAATTCCTTGTCTAATGTCACCTCCGCCCTTCCCTGCGGGCCAATCCTGCTCTTCCTTTACGGGCCCAATCCGCCTGCCTGTCCTGAATGGTGGCTGAATTTCCGCGTACCCCGTAAAGGTCCGACTCCCTTCCTGAAGGACCGTTTTGGACACCATCTTCTGGAGCAGACGGCGCGTACTCACCACGCTCGCCGCCGGTACGGCCGTCGCCGCCACGTCGAGCCTCGTGCTCAACCCGGGCATCGCCCACGCCGCGGAGGAGCCCGCCGACGGCACGGGCCTGCCGGACACCGACCGCGGCAAGGCGGTCTGGGCGTTCAAGACCGGCGGCCGGGCGGTACGCGACGGTGCGGCGCGCGCGCTCACCGGCACCCCGGCCGACCTGACCAGGTTCCTCACCCAGGATCTGCCGGTCCTGACCGCGGAGGACAACCGCTTCGGCGTCCTCGCGGCGCTGCCGCTCGCGGGCCGCGCCGTCCGCACCTCCGCCGGCACGGCGCTCAGCGGCGGCGACCAGGCGGTCGCCGCCTACCTTTCCGGCGGCTACTCGGCGGACCTCCACGAGGACCTGCGCCAGGCGGCCTTCACCGTCCTCAACAACAGCGGCAACGCCGTGAAGCGCGAAGCCAACAAGGCGCTCACCGCGGACACGGACACCGCCCTCAAGACCTTCCTGACCGAAGGCGTGGTCAAGGCACAGCAGGAGGACGACCGCGTCGCGGTCTTCACCATCCTGAACACCGCGACCCCCGAGGTGAAGAAGTACGCCGAGCGTGCCCTGAGCGACGGTTCGCCCGACGCCATCCGCACGTTCCTGACCTCGGGCCAGTACATCGCCCGCGCCAGGGACGAAGAGGCCGCGACCATCGACCAGTTGGTCGCGATCGTGGAGCGTGAGGGCAAGCTCGCCGGCCTGCAGACGGAGCAGGCCGTCGCCGCCTCCGAGAAGGCCAAGGACGCTGCCGAGAAGGCCAAGGGCGGCGCCCCCCGGGGGGGGGGGGGGGAGGGGGGCCCCCCGCGCCCAGGGGGCCA
>NZ_JAEIMH010000023.1:106256-106546 GCF_016464295.1 Streptomyces sp. N35
GGGGCGCGGGGGGGGGGGGGGGGGCAACCCCCCGGCCCGCGGAGGGGAAGCGGCCCCTCCCCGCCTCCGAGAAGGCCAAGGACGCTGCCGAGAAGGCCAAGGCCGCCGCCCTCAGGGCGGCGGAGGAAGCGCGCGCCGCGCAGAACGACGTGGCCAAGTCGGCGAAGGCGGCGAACGCCGCCGCGTCCGCCGCACAGGGCGCGGCATCCGCCGCCAACCGTGCGATCGCCGCCTCCCGTACGGCCCAGAACGCCTCGCAGCGCGCCGCCCTGGCCGCCCAGGCGGCCGCT
>NZ_JAEIMH010000230.1:0-576 GCF_016464295.1 Streptomyces sp. N35
ACGGGCCGACCATCAGCATGATCTTCTGCTGGTCCGTGGCCCCGCCCAGGATGTAGCCGAACCACTCCTGCAACGCCTCGACCGAGCCGGGGTCATCGGGCCATAGCTGTTCGAGGAAGGCCAGCCAGTGCGGGGCGGTCGCATCGGGGTCGTAGTTGAACGGGACGGACACCAGGTTGAAGAACTCCGGTGTGAGGGGCGACAGTTCCCGGTCGCAGACGTTCAGCAGCCCGTTGCGGCAGGCCACCACGGGTGCGGATCTTCCGTGCGCAGAGGCGGGATCACCGATCCACTGGGGCACGTCGACGGACGGGCGCAGGTGGGTGACGGCGGTAATCGCCTCGGTCAGATCAGCGATCTTCCGTTTCGTCGGCGACCAGTCGCGTACCTCTACCTCGCCTTTGACGGTCTGCTCGTAGGTGGCGTTCTCCAACTTCCGGTACAGGTCGGCACGGACTTCCTGGTCGTCGAGTTCCCGCCAGTGCGGGCCCCTCCACTGCATCCATGCTCCCCGCCAGTGCCGCAGCGTCAGCGTCTGGCCGCGCATCCATGCCGATTCCAAGTGCCGGGCCACAG
>NZ_JAEIMH010000231.1:0-576 GCF_016464295.1 Streptomyces sp. N35
CTGTGGCCCGGCACTTGGAATCGGCATGGATGCGCGGCCAGACGCTGACGCTGCGGCACTGGCGGGGAGCATGGATGCAGTGGAGGGGCCCGCACTGGCGGGAACCCGACGACCAGGAAGTCCGTGCCGACCTGTACCGGAAGTTGGAGAACGCCACCTACGAGCAGACCGTCAAAGGCGAGGTAGAGGTACGCGACTGGTCGCCGACGAAACGGAAGATCGCTGATCTGACCGAGGCGATTACCGCCGTCACCCACCTGCGCCCGTCCGTCGACGTGCCCCAGTGGATCGGTGATCCCGCCTCTGCGCACGGAAGATCCGCACCCGTGGTGGCCTGCCGCAACGGGCTGCTGAACGTCTGCGACCGGGAACTGTCGCCCCTCACACCGGAGTTCTTCAACCTGGTGTCCGTCCCGTTCAACTACGACCCCGATGCGACCGCCCCGCACTGGCTGGCCTTCCTCGAACAGCTATGGCCCGATGACCCCGGCTCGGTCGAGGCGTTGCAGGAGTGGTTCGGCTACATCCTGGGCGGGGCCACGGACCAGCAGAAGATCATGCTGATGGTCGGCCCGT
>NZ_JAEIMH010000232.1:0-573 GCF_016464295.1 Streptomyces sp. N35
AGCTCACGGTCCTCGCCGACGCCGCCGTTCTTGCAGACCCAGACGCCGTTGATGGCGACGTTCAGCTGGTCCGGGTCGAAGGCCGCCTTGGTCGTGCCGATCGCGGAGAGCACCCGGCCCCAGTTGGGGTCCTCGCCGTGGATCGCGCACTTGAGGAGGTTGTTGCGGGCGATGGAGCGGCCGACTTCGACGGCGTCGTCCTCGCTCGCGGCGCCCACGACCTCGATCTCGATGTCCTTGCTGGCGCCCTCGGCGTCGCGGATCAGCTGCTGCCCGAGGTCGTCGCAGACCTCGCGTACGGCGGCGGCGAACTCCGCGTATGCGGGGGTGACTTCACTCGCTCCGGAGGCGAGCAGCAGCACCGTGTCGTTGGTCGACATGCAGCCGTCCGAATCGATCCGGTCGAAGGTCAGGCGGGTCGTGTCCCGCAGTGCCTTGTCCAGTACGTCGCTGTCGAGCGCCGCGTCCGTGGTGATCACCACGAGCATGGTGGCGAGCCCGGGCGCGAGCATTCCGGCGCCCTTCGCCATCCCGCCGACGGTCCAGCCGTCCTTGCCGACGACCGCGGTCTTG
>NZ_JAEIMH010000233.1:0-564 GCF_016464295.1 Streptomyces sp. N35
ACCGCGGCGAGCACCGCGTAGTCACCGCAGCCGGGGCACCAGCGCACTTCCTGATCGGACTTGAAGTCCTTCATGGACTGCTTGGCCTCGGCCTTCGGCACGAGGGAAAGCGCCTCGATCGTGCCCGGACCTTCCGTGATCGTCTCAGCCATCGATGGCCTCCTTGAGAGCCGTGGCGAGCTGCTCGGCCTTGAACGGCATGCCGTTGACCTGGTTGTACGAGATGGCGTCGACCAGGAACTTCGCGCGCAGCAGCGTCGCGAGCTGACCGAGGTTCATCTCGGGCACCACTACCTTGTCGTAACGCTTCAGGACCTCGCCGAGATTCCGCGGGAACGGGTTGAGGTGTCGCAGATGGGCCTGCGCCACGCTCTGTCCGGCGGTACGAAGCCGTCGTACGGCAGCGGTGATCGGGCCGTAGGTGGAGCCCCAGCCGAGGACGAGGAGCCTTGCTTCGCCGGTCGGGTCGTCGACCTCGAGGTCGGGGACCTGGATGCCGTCGATCTTGGCTTGGCGGGTGCGGACCATGAAGTCGTGGTTGGCCGGGTCGTAGGAGATGTTGCC
>NZ_JAEIMH010000234.1:0-540 GCF_016464295.1 Streptomyces sp. N35
GTGGGCTCGGGCTGCTGCGTGGTGCTGCGGCTGACTGCGTCGTCTTCGTCTTGTGCATGCTGCTCGTGTCGTCTCGCTCGCTGAGGCTGTGCCGATGGTGGTGGCCGGGGCGCGGGGCGGGGCGGGGGCCGGGTAGGCGGACGGCTGGGGGGGATGGCTGCGGGCAGGGCCTTGACGGGGTGGGGTAGTGCGGGGGCGCCCGTGGTGTGGGCGCCCCCGAGGGGGTACGGCGCTGGAGAGGTGCCCGGGCCCCTGGGGCCTGGTCTGTCCATGGCTCCTCGGGCCTGCCGGGCAGAGGGCAGGGCTGAGGTGGCTTTGACGCCGTACCCCGGTCTAGGGGTGGTGCAACTGCCCCGGGGTCAGCTCTGGGTGTGGGTGTCGGCGTAGTCGTTGCGGCGGGCGGTGCGCTCTTCGAGGGCGGCGTTGACGGCCTGGTCCTCGATGAGCTCCATGGCCTTGTCGACGGCGCCACCGAACCGCTCGGGTGTCTCGGAGTACGGTCCGGTGCCCACGCTGCTGGGTTCGGTCGGGGCATGTTCG
>NZ_JAEIMH010000235.1:0-539 GCF_016464295.1 Streptomyces sp. N35
CCCAGAGCTGACCCCGGGGCAGTTGCACCACCCCTAGACCGGGGTACGGCGTCAAAGCCACCTCAGCCCTGCCCTCTGCCCGGCAGGCCCGAGGAGCCATGGACAGACCAGGCCCCAGGGGCCCGGGCACCTCTCCAGCGCCGTACCCCCTCGGGGGCGCCCACACCACGGGCGCCCCCGCACTACCCCACCCCGTCAAGGCCCTGCCCGCAGCCATCCCCCCCAGCCGTCCGCCTACCCGGCCCCCGCCCCGCCCCGCGCCCCGGCCACCACCATCGGCACAGCCTCAGCGAGCGAGACGACACGAGCAGCATGCACAAGACGAAGACGACGCAGTCAGGCGCAGCACCACGCAGCAGCCCGAGCCCACGCACGGCCGGACATACGCCGCCCGTACCGCCGCGCCGCTACGGCTACTCAGCGCGTCACCACACCCGTTCAGCACACTGGTTCACCACGACCAGCAGCACCAGCACCTAGCAGCGCCAAGGCGCAGCGCACAGCACTGAGCGAGACGAGACCAAGCAACACTCAATCGC
>NZ_JAEIMH010000236.1:0-538 GCF_016464295.1 Streptomyces sp. N35
GGCCGTCGCTGCGTCACGTCTGCCGAGGTGCGGCAGCGCATCATCAACGGCCTTGAGGTTCCTGCGGAGTTGCGGCATGCAACAGCGGTGCAGCACCAGCCTGTGTCGTCGTTCGTGTTGCCGTCCGTCGCGCCGGACCCGGACCTCTTGGGGCGCGTCACACGCAGCACGGGCGACAGCCTGCGCGTGGGTGGCGCAACACTGGACTGGCTTGACCGCCTCTTGGCCGAGCACCGGCGCGCGGAGGATGTCATCGGGTCCCGCCCGCTGGTGGACGTGATGCAACAGCAGTTGCGGACCGTCGTCGACCTGCACGACAGTGCGCGCGGACCGCTCGCCGAGCGCGTCGTGCGGCTGGCCTCCGAGCACGCCCAGTTCCTCGCGTGGATGGCGCAGGACCAGGGGGAGACACCTGTGGCCCTGTCCTGGTACGACCGCTCCCATGAGTGGGCGCTGGAGGCTGGGGACGCGAACATGGCCGCCACCACCCTCAGCATGAAAGCGCACCTTGCATGGTCCGCAGGAAAAGGCCGGCGGG
>NZ_JAEIMH010000237.1:0-537 GCF_016464295.1 Streptomyces sp. N35
ACCGCGGCGAGCACCGCGTAGTCACCGCAGCCGGGGCACCAGCGCACTTCCTGATCGGACTTGAAGTCCTTGGCCGTCTGCGGCACTTCGCTGCGCGGCACCAAGGTGAGGGCTTCAGTAGGCATCGAGGATCTCCCGAACGGTGGCGGCCAGCTGCTCGGCCTTGAACGGCATGCCGTTCACCTGCGTGCAACTGGTCGTGAGAGTCAGGTACTTGGCGCGAATCAGCGCGTTGAGCTGCCCCAGGTTCATCTCGGGGATCAGGACGTCCTCGTAGGAGGCAAGTACGTCGCCGAGATTCCGTGGGAACGGGTTGAGGTGTCGCAGATGGGCCTGCGCCACGCTCTGTCCGGCGGTACGAAGTCGTCGTACGGCAGCGGTGATCGGGCCGTAGGTGGAGCCCCAGCCGAGGACGAGCAGGCGGGCCTCGCCGGTCGGGTCGTCGACCTCGAGGTCGGGGACCTGAATGCCGTCGATCTTGGCTTGGCGGGTGCGGACCATGAAGTCGTGGTTGGCCGGGTCGTAGGAGATGTTGCC
>NZ_JAEIMH010000238.1:0-535 GCF_016464295.1 Streptomyces sp. N35
TCGACATCATGACCGTGCTCGACCAGCACGGCTACGAGCGAGGTGCGCAGAGCACCGTTCCGCGTCTCATCGGCCCGCTGGCCGACTTGGTGCGCGCTTACGAAGGCGGTGGTCGTAAATGACCGCTGCGCCCCCGCTCCGCGCCGTGGTCTACGCACGGGTGTCGTCGGACCCCAAACAGCGCTTCCGGTCGGTCTCTGAACAGGTTGCCGAATGTACTGCCGAGTGCGAGCGGCGGGGCTGGAAGGTCGTCGAGACCTTCCAGGACAACGACATCAGCGCGTCGCGGTACGCGACGAAGGATCGCCCCGAGTACCAGCGTTTGTTTGAGTTCCTACGTGGTGGTGCCGCTGATGTTCTAGTGACGTGGGAGAACTCGCGCGCGGAGCGCAAGCTCGATGGGTACGTGGACCTGCGTAACCTGTGCGAAGAGCACCAGGTTCAGTGGTGCTACAAGGGGCGTCTGTACGACATGGCTCGTACCGATGACCGGTTCTCTACCGGCCTGGACGCGCTCATTGCTGAGCGGGAGGCA
>NZ_JAEIMH010000239.1:0-526 GCF_016464295.1 Streptomyces sp. N35
CCGGTGTTGGTAGCACCGGGCAAGGCCGCAAAGGCGTAGAAGAATCGTGCCTGATGACATTTCGATCCGTCAAACCGAACTCTCGAACAACGCGGTTCAGCCCCTGTCGCATCGGCGGTATCCATGAACGCAGAAGAGACCTCGCCACTGACCACCTTCCCTGTGCCGGGAGGCGCCTGGTTCTCGTTCCCGTGCCCGTCGTGGTGCGTGTCCGACCACGCGGCCGACTTGGAGGGTGCGGGCGGGCGGATGTACCCCGAGGACGTCGTCCACCGCGGCGCCCCCATCTGGCTCGGCCTTGAGGGAATGAAGGTCCTTGAGGCGTATATCCAGGATGAGCCGTACGGCGGGGATGGCCGGCCCCCGTCCCCCGTCGTGCACGCCGACGGTGACCGCGTCGAGGCGGCCGAGCTAGATCTCGTTCAGGCTGACCAACTCATCGTCGCCATGCGGGAACACGCGGGCCGCCTGGTGGCGCTTCGGAATCGCCTGGCTAGCCTGCGCAACAGACGGTCAGTGTCCGCGC
>NZ_JAEIMH010000024.1:0-14410 GCF_016464295.1 Streptomyces sp. N35
GGGGGGGGGGGGGGCGCGCCCAGAGCCCCGCCCCGCGATGCCCGGGGCGGGCCGCCGCCCCGAACTGCCCGCCGCCCTCAGTCAGTCGCCCCTCGCGGGCGACCTCCAGGCCCTGCTCGACGAATCCGCCGAGACCGCCACGGCGGTGCTCGCGGCAGCCGCGGCCGCACCCGCATCCACACCCGTTCGCGCCGCCGCCCCTTCGACCGCCTCCGCCCCGCCCGACCTGGCGGCCGACGTCCGCCCCGCGACCGACGTCCGCCCTCCGGCCGATGCACGCCCCCGGGCCGGAGCACGCCCGGGCATCGCGGCCACCCCAGGCACGCCAGCCGCCCCGCCCCGCCCCGCCCACCCGATCCCGCACGCCACCCGCGCCTCCGGTGGGCCTGCCGAGTCCGGCGGGCAGGACACGGCAGCCCGCGCCTTGGGCGGTCCGGCCGCACCGCCCGCCACCCGCACCCCCTTCACCATCTCCCTCGCCACCCTCCCGTACCTCACCGACCACTGCTTCTTCCGCCAGCGCCCCGACTGGCCCGATGTCGCCGACCGTTGGCCGATCGTCCCCGCCACCACCCTGATCCAGCTGATGGCGGACGCGCTGCCGAAGACCGGCGCGCCCCTGAGAGCCGTACGAGACGCGCGCTTCCTGGAGTGGGCCGTCGCCGAGCCCGCGCAGGACGTCGTCATCGAAGCCGTCGCCGAGTCGCCCGGCCGGTACGCCGTCGCCTTCGGCCGGCACGCACGGGCCACGCTGGAGACCGGGGAGCACGGGACGCCCCCGAGCGCCTGGGGCCCGCCCGCCGAGGAGCGCCGGCCCACCACCTCCGCTCAGGAGATGTACGACGAGCGCTGGATGTTCCACGGCCCGCTGTTCCGAGGTGTCAGCGAGATCCTCGCGCTCGGCGACCGGCACGTACGCGGTGTGCTGACCACCCCGCCCGCGCCCGGCGCCCTGCTCGACAACGTCGGCCAGCTGCTCGGCTACTGGCTGATGGCCACCCACACCGACCGCACCGTGGTCTTCCCGGTCGGGATCAAGCAGGCCCGCTTCTTCGGCCCGCACCCCGAGCCGGGCACGCGGCTCGACTGCCACATCCGGATCACCGCGCTCACCGAGACCGTCCTCGAAGCCGACGTCCAGCTCGTCCACGACGGGCAGGTCTGGGCCGAGATCCACGGCTGGCAGGACCGCCGCTTCGACTCGCCGCCCGAGACCGACGAGGTCAAACGGTTCCCCGAGCGCAGCACCCTCTCCGCCGAGCAGAGCGGCGGCTGGCAGCTCGTCTTCGAGTACTGGCCCGACCCCGCCTCACGCGAGCTGATGATGCGCAACCAGCTCGTCGGCGACGAACGCACCGCCTTCGCCCAGCACCCCCCGCGCGGCAAACGCCAGTGGCTGCTCGGCCGGATCGCCGCCAAGGACGCCGTGCGCCGTCTGCTGTGGGCCGGCGGCGAAGGCTCCGTCTTCCCCGGCGAGGTGCGGATCGCGAACGAGCCGAGCGGACGCCCGTACGCGTACGGGGTGCACGGTCGCCAACTGCCGCAGCTGAACGTCTCGTTGGCGCACTGCCAGGAGGCGGCCGTCGCCCTCGTACGGCCGAAGGGGCCGGTCGGGATCGACATCGAGGAGATCACCGAGCGGCCCCCGGCCACCGTCGACGCGGTGCTCGGCGCCGGCGAACACGGCCTGTACCAGGAGCTCGGCGCGGACCCCGAGGCACTCACCCGGATCTGGTCCGCCAAGGAGGCCGCGGCGAAGGCCGAGGGCACCGGGATCCAGGGCCGCCCGCGGGACTTCGAGGCCGCCGCCGACGGGCCGGACGCGCTGCGGGTCCGTACTCCGTCGGGCGCCATCCACCGCGTACGGCTCACCACCGCCGCCAACCCGCCGGGCCTGCCCGCCCGCAGCTACATCGTCGCCTGGACCGAGTCCTCAGAGGCTGTCGTCGAGCCCCCGTCCGCGTCCCGACAAGGGCTCGAAGACAGCCCCCCAGCCCCCGAAGCCAACGCCCCCGAGGAGCACACGACATGACCAGCCCCGCCACCGTCGACGAAGAGGCCGTGCTCGCCGAGATCGGCGGCGCCCTGCGTGCCGTACTCGACGACCTGGAGTTCGAGGACGCCCCGATCACCCGCGAGACCCGCTTCGTGGAGGACCTCGACCTGGAGTCGATCGACCTGGTGACCCTCACCTCGGAACTGCGCGGACGCTACGGCGACCGGGTCGACTTCCCGGCCTGGTTCGCCTCGCTCGAACTCTCCGAGATCATCGGCCTCACCGTCGGACAGCTCGCCGACTACATCGTGGGGCGCCTGCGATGACCCGTCTCGACGCGGGTGACCTGCGGTTCAACGTGGAGCGCCTCGGCGAGGGCGGCCGGGAGACGGTGGTCCTGGTACACGGCATCGCCACGGACAACCTGACGAGCTACTACTTCACCGTGGCCCCCGAGTTCGCCGCCGCGGGCTATGACGTCGTGATGTACGACCAGCGCGGTCACGGCCGCAGCGCACGGCCGCCGCGCGGCTACGGCATCGAGGACTTCTCCGGCGATCTCGCCCTGCTGCTCGACGAGTTGGGCGTCACCGGGCCCGTCCACCTCGTCGGCAACTCCTTCGGCGGCACGGTCGCCCTCGACTACGCCCTGCACCACCCGGGCCGCGTCGCGAGCGTCCTGATGGTGGAGTCCGAGCCGCCCACCGACGCCTGGGCGCGGAAGATGAGCGGACTGCTCGCCGGCTCCGCGTACCAGCTGCACGACGAGCGCACCCTGCCGTGGATCGAGGAGACCTACGGACGCCACGAGGCGCGGCTCGTGCGCTGGTCGATGCGGCTCCTTCACGGCACTTCGATCGCCGAGGACATCGCCGCGAGCCGGATCCCCGACGAGGCGGCCTGGCGCGGCCTCGACGTGCCGGTCCTCGCGGTGTACGGGGCGAACTCGGACCTCGCCGTCATGGCCGACTGGCTGCGCGGACTGCTGCCGCGCTGCCGCACCCACACCGTGCACGGCCACGGGCACTCGGTCCTGGTCGGCACGCCGGAGACGGTCGGCCCGCTGCTGCTCGACTGGGTGCGCGAGGGACACAAAGAGCTGCTGGAAGCAGGGGTGCCCGCGCCATGAGCCGCTTCCTCTTCGTGGTGCCGCCGCTCGTCGGCCACGTCAACCCGACCGTCAGCGTCGCCGCCGAACTCGCCGGGCGTGGGCACCGGGTGGCGTGGGCCGGACTCCCGCGGTTCGTCGAGGAGCTGGCGGGCCCGGAGGCCGAGGTCTTTCCGTGCGAGATCCCCGGGTTCCTCGAGCGGCCGGCCGAGCTGCGGGGTGCGGCCGCCCTGCAGTTCCTGTGGCAGGAGTTCTTCGTGCCGCTCGCCGACGCCATGGCGCCCGGAGTGGAGCGGGCGGTACGGGAGTTCGGCCCCGACGTCATCGTGTCCGACCAGCAGACCCTGGCGGGCGCTCTGGTCGCCGAACGGCTCGGCATCCCCTACGTCACCTCCTCCACCACCTCCGCCGAGTTCAGCGACGCCCTCGACGGGATGCCGAAGATCGGCGAGTGGGTCGCCTCGCTCGTATCGGAGCTGCGCGACCGTATCGGCGATCCGGCCCGTACGCACGACCCGCGCTGCTCGCCGGACCTCGTCCTCGCCTTCACCACACCGGAACTCGCGGGGGACGGCGCGTACGGCGACGAGGTGCGCTTCGTCGGCCCCGCGCTCACCCGCAGGCCCGCCGGGGACTTCCCCTGGCAGTGGCTAGACGAGGACCGTTCGACCGTCCTCGTCTCGCTCGGCACCGCCAACACGGATGTCGGCGCGCGCTTCCTCGCGGAGTGCGCCGCGGCCGTACGGGAACGGGGCCGGCGGATCCAGGCGGTGATCGCCGACCCGGGCGGCGTCCTGACGGCGGAGTCCGACACCGATGTGCTCGTCCTGCCGCACATCCCCCAACTCGCCCTCCTGGAAAGGGCGTCGGCGGTCATCAGCCACGCCGGGCACAACACCGTCGCCGAGTCCCTGTGGCACGGCGTCCCGCTGGTCGTCGCCCCCATCCGCGACGACCAGCCCCTGGTCGCCGCACAGGTCACCGCGGCCGGCGCGGGGGTGCGGGTGCGGTTCGGGCGCAGCGGGCGCCGGCAGATCGGGGCGGCCCTCGACGCCGTACTGGAAGAGACGCAGTACCGGGAGGCGGCCCGCGCGATCGGGGCCTCCTTCCGCGCGGCGGGCGGGGCGGCAGCCGCGGCCACCCAGCTGGAGAAGTTCGCCGTGGACCGGCGCTGACCGTAACCGCTTGAGTTCGCAAGGGAGACAGAGCATGGCAACCACCTCCGAGACCGAGACCGTCGAGCAGCACCGGGCCGAGCGTGACGCGCGTGTCGCGGCGCTGCGGCCCGCCTACCAGGCCGAACTGGCCCTGGGCATGGACCGGCTCTTCGAGGACCGGCGCGAGACCTGCCCGTGGTGCGAGTCCAAGCGGCTCAAGGTGCGCCTGAAGACCGCGGACTACCTGCAGGCCAAGCCCGGCACCTTCGTCCTCGACCAGTGCGCGGACTGCCGCCACATCTTCCAGAACCCGCAGCTGAGCAAGGCCGGTCTGGACTTCTACTACCGGGACTTCTACGAGGGCCTCTTCGAGAAGGAGCTCGGCGCCGCGTTCGACAGCGCCGGCGGCGACACCGGCCAGCGGCACGTGGACCGCGCCAAGGCGATGCTCACGCATCTGCGGCCCGGCCGCTGGCTCGACGTCGGCACGGCGGCCGGCGAGTTCTGCGCGGGCGCCAAGAAGGTGCTGCCCGACACGGTCTTCGACGGACTCGACGTCGGCGCCAACGTCCTCAAGGCCAAGGAGAGCGGCCGCATCGAGCACGCGTACCAGGGCTTTCTGCCCGAGCACGCCGAGACGCTGGCCGGCCGGTACGACGCGGTGAGCATGTTCCACGTCCTGGAGCACACCGTCGACCAGCGGGCCGAACTCGAAGCGGCGCGCAAGGTGCTGCGCTCCGGCGGGCACCTCATGATCGAGGTGCCGGACCCCGAGTCGCACTTCGCCAAGCTGCTCGGCACGTACTGGGTGCCGTGGTTCCAGCCGCAGCACCTGCACTTCGTGAGCATCGGCAACCTCAACCGGGCGCTGCGCGACATGGGCTTCACCGTGGTCGCCGTCGACCGCCGCGAACCCCATATCCCCTTCGACATGCTCGGCGCTTTCGGCCTGATGCTCCTGCGCTTCCTGCCCTTCCGCAACGAGCCGTGGCTCAGCAAGAAGCCGGGCCGCAACGGCACCCGGCTGTGCAAGCTGTTCTTCACCCTGGGCGTGCCGTTCTTCCCGGTCCTGCACTTCCTCGACCGGGCGCTGGCCCCCCTCCTGCGCCGCACCGGCTTCTCCAACGCCTACCGGGTCGTGGCCCGCAAGAACTGAACGCCCTGAGGCGTACGGCTACTTGAACCGCACCAGCGTCACCGCCGGTGCGAACGAGCGGTACACCGGGATGCGGTACTGGTGCTGGACCAGCTTGCCCAGCGCCCCGCGTCCCGGTGGCAGCCGCACCGCGCGCACCTCGGCGATCGACGGATGGGCCGAGTGCAGCTTGGCGCGCTCGTCCGGGGCCATCGACCAGTGCATCGGCGGGATCGTCAGCTTGCCGATCTTCAGCTTCCCCTCGCGGGTCAGCTTGGTGACCCAGCGCGGCATCGAGTCCAGGACCATCACCCCGCCCGGCAGCCGCTCGGCGCACGCGGCGAGGATCTCCCGTACCTCCGCGGGCTTGAGATACATCAGCAGGCCCTGCGCCGTCACGATCACCCCGCGCGAGGGATCCTCGATCGCGTCCAGCCAGCTCAGATCCGTCACGGACTTCGGGATGATCCGGTGCCGCGGGTGCTCGGGAAGCAGCCGGCCGCGCAGCTCGGCGCCTTCCGGGAGCTCCACGCTCAGCCAGTTCAGGCGCCCGTTGTCCACGCGCCAGAAGCTGGTCTCCAGACCCTCGCCGAGCGCGACCACGGTCGCGTCGGGCCTGCGCGCCGTGTAGTTGGCGACCGACCGGTCGAAGCAGAGCGAGCGCAGCCCCTGGGTCTGCGCGAACAGCGGATGCGGCGGGCCGAGCTTCTCCTCGAAGGGGTAGTCGAGGGTGTCGACGAGGCGGATGGCGAGCGGGTCGTGCAGGACGGCATCGGGACGGCGGGCCTCGCAGGCCCGGTTCCACAGCGTCCACAACAAGGTCTCCGGTACGCCGTCGAGTGCGGGGCGTACCCGGGCGGTCTGCGGTGCGAGGGTCTCGGTCATGCCCGACAGACCACGCCACCCGCGCGCGGGCGGCAAGGCGACACTCACGGGCGGAGCGGCGCCGTACCCGCCCGGATGAGCCGCACGGCGCCGCCACGTCGCCCGGGCTCAGCCCCGCAGCACCAGCGCCTGACCCGCTACCACGAGGAGCACGTGCTCGCACTCGCCCGCGAACGCCGCGTTGAGACGGCCGAGTTCATCGCGGAACCGCCGGCCCGAAGCGGTCGCGGGCACGACCCCGGAGCCCACCTCGTTCGACACGGCGACGACGGTACGTGCCGACTGCCGTACCGCACCCACCAGTTGGGCCGTCTGCTCGCGCAGCGCACGGTCGCCGCCCGCGGCCCACTTCGCGTCGTCCCAGGCCTCGACCTTGTCCATCGCGTCGGTCAGCCACAGCGAGAGACAGTCGATGAGCAGCGGCGGCCCCTCGGCTTCGAGCAGCGGGACGAGATCGCAGGTCTCCGTGGTCCGCCAAGACCCCGGCCTGCGCTCGCGGTGCAGCCTTATCCGGTCGGCCCAGTCCGAGTCCCCGTCGCGTACGCCGCCGGTCGCCACGTACACGACCTCGGGGAAGGACTCGAGCCGTCGCTCGGCCTCCACGGACTTGCCCGAACGCGCACCGCCGAGCACCAGCGTGCGACGCGGCAGATCGGGTACGGCGTGGTACTCGCCGACCACGAGCGTCGTACCGTCGGGCACCGCGCGGGCGCCCGCGGCGGCGAGGCGGCGGTGCAGCTCGGGCCCGGGCGGGGCGTCATGGTCGAGATGGACGGCGAGCACATCCGTGGTCGCCGCAACCGCACCGCTAGCCCGCAGCTTCGCCAGCGCGTCAGGGCGGCCCACGACATCGGCCAGGACCATGTCGTACGGCTCCGGGCGCTCGACCTCACCGGCGGGCGAGGCGCCGGGCGGCAGGTAGAGGAGCGACCCGCCGTCCGGGCTCGTCACCTCGTATCCCGTGCCCGGGTGGTCGAGCGCGATCGCGCGCACCCGGTGCCCGTCGAGGAGCGCCAGCTCGCGGCCGTCCGGCACCCGCCCCGCACGCGGCAGTCCGGCCGGGTGCTCGACGGCCGGGCCGTCGTGGGGGTGCGAGAGCAGCACCTGCCGCACCGCGGACAGTGAATGACCGGAGCGTGCCGCGGCGAAGGCGGCGCCCGGGGTGAGGTCGAGCAGCAGTACGCCGTCCACGAGCACCGCGGTCGCCGAGCGCGCGTACGCGCCGAGCGCGCCGGCGCAGGCCGCGCAGGGGCAGTCGGGGCGGGGCAGTCCGGCCGGGGCGCCGGTGCCGAGCAGAGTCAGTTCCACAAGGCGATCCTCCCGCGTCGGTATGGGTCGTGCGCGCCCGGATAGGCTGCACTTCAGCTGGGTGGCACCTTGCCATCTGCGGTCGGATGCTGAGCCGGTTCTTTGGAGGCTGACATGAGCGCTTGGTTGTGGCGGTTCGAGAAGTCCGACGGCACCGAGGTCGAACCGGCCGTGGCGCCGGACGAGTTCACCACCCAGGGCGACGCGGAGTCCTGGATCGGTGAGTACTGGAAGGACCTGCTCGCCGGCGGGGCCGACCAGGTCCATCTCTTCGAGGACACGACGAAGATCTACGGGCCGATGAGCCTGCACGCGGAGACGGCCGCGGACTCCGAGGCCGACTCCGGCACCGGTACGGAGAAGACCGGCGCGGAGAAGACGGGCACGGAGAAGGCAGAGGCCTGAGACCGGGGCGGGTGCGGGGGCCCTCGCCCCCGCACCCGCAGCCCTTACATCTCGCCCAGCGTGACCTCGGCCGTCTTGCGCGAGCCGTCACGGCCGTACGTCACCGAGACCTTGTCGCCCGGCTTCTTCGCCGCCAGCGCCTCCGACAGGGAGGTGATCGTGGAGATGTCCTGGTCGTCGAAGCGCGTGATCACATCGCCCGCCTCGAGCCCCGCGTCGGCCGCGGCGCCGCCCGACTCGGCCTCGACCACCGCGACACCCGCCGGCTTGTAGTCGTCGCCGAGGACGGTACGGCCCGAGATGTCGAGCGCGGCCCGGCCGGAGTCGGTGACCTCGCCGTCCTTGACGATCTGTCCCGCGATCGTCTGCACCATCGAGGCCGGGATCGCGAACCCGATACCGGGCGCCGCGCTGTCGCCCATCTCCGGGTCGGTCGCCGCGAGCGTCGGGATGCCGACGACCTCGCCGTCGAGGTTGACCAGCGCGCCGCCGCTGTTGCCGGGGTTGATGGCCGCCGAGGTCTGCACCATGTTGCCGATCGTGGCGCCCGGGCTGCCGCCGGTGCGCGGCTCGCTGACGGTGCGGCCGGTCGCCGAGACGATGCCCTGCGTCACGCTGGAGGACAGACCGAGCGGCGAGCCCATCGCCAGGACGATCTGGCCGACCTCGACCTTCGAGGAGTCCCCGAGCTTCGCGGCCTTCAGGTTGCTCGGCGGGTTCTCCAGCTGGATCACGGCGAGGTCCTGCTCGGGATAGCTGGAGACCAGCTTGGCCGCGAGCTCCTTGCCGCCGGTCGCCGCGGTGACCTTGAAGGCCTTGGTGTCGCCGACGACATGCGCGTTGGTGACGATATGGCCCTTGTCGTCGTACACGACGCCGGATCCGAGACTGTCCCCCGCGGTGATCTGCACGACGGACGGCAGCACGTCCTTGATCACCTCGATGTAGTCCTCCTGCAGAGCGGCTCCGTCCTTGCGGGCGACGGCAGCGGCCTGCGTGGTCGAGTCGGCCTCGGCCGCCGGGGACCCCCAGCCCGGGCAGCCGGCAAGGGGGGCCGCGGCGCCGAGCGCGGCGGTGAGGGGGACGGCTATCCGGGGGAGCGAACGAGGAGTACGAGTTCGGTTCATATCCGGATTGTCGGCATCGTGCCACCCGTTCGGCCTCCTGTACGGGTCCGATCAGGTGGCCCCCGACGCCGTGGAAGCGAGGAACTGCGTCGCGGCCAGCTCCCCGTACAGCGGATCGGACGCCACCAGCTCCCGATGCGTCCCCACCGCCCGTACCCGCCCCGCGTCCATCACCACGATCCGGTCGGCGAGCGTCACCGTGGACAGCCGGTGCGCCACGACCAGGACGGTCACTTCGCGGGAGACCTCGGCGACCACATCGCGCAGCGCCAGCTCGTTGACCGCGTCGAGCTGCGAGGTGGCCTCGTCGAGGAGCAGCAGCCGCGGCTTGCGCAGGAGCGCCCGCGCGATGGCCACGCGCTGCCGCTCGCCGCCCGAGAGCTGCGAGCCGCGATGCCCGACGAGCGAGTCCAGGCCCTCGGGCAGCCGCTCCACGAGGGCGTCCAGGCGTGCCCGTACGAGAACGTCCTGGATCTCCTCATCCGAGGCCTCCGGCGCCGCGAACAGCAGGTTCTCGCGCAGGGTGCCCGCGAGGACCGGGGCGTCCTGCTCCACGTAACCGATCTGCGCGCGAAGATCGGCCAGCGGCCAGGAACGTACGTCCCGGCCGTCCACGAGGACCCGCCCGCCGGACGCCTCGTAGAACCGCTCGATCAGCCCGAACACCGTGGTCTTGCCGGCGCCGGACGGCCCGACGAAGGCGGTCATGCCCGGACCCGGCACCTCGAAGCTGACGCCGTGATGGACATACGGGAGTTCGTCGCGGTAGCGGAAACGCACGTCGTCGAAGACGACCGAGGCGGGCGTGGTGTCCCGGGGCGCGGACGGCTCACCGGTCTCCTCGGTCTCCATCCGCTCGGCCTGCACGATCCGTGCGATGGCGGCCGAGCCGACCTGGTACTGCGTGGCGGCCTCGACGAGCCTCGAGACCGGGTCGATCAGGTAGAAGAGGAAGAGCAGGAAGGCCACGAGCGTGGATACGGAGATCGTCCCGGACGCGACGCGCGCGCCGCCGATCCCGAGCACCGCGAGGAACGACACCTGCACGGCGAGCCCCACCGAACTCCACGCCACCGCCTGCCACTTGGCCGACCGCACCCCGTGCCGCCAGGCCTCTTCCGCGGCCTCCTGGACGGCTGCCGACTCGCGCTGCTCGGCGCCGGAGGCCTTGACCGTACGGAAGGCACCGAACGCCCGCTCCAGGGCGGTGGAGATCGCCCCGACCGCCTCCTGGGCACGCGCGGTGGCCTGCGAGATCTTCGGCATGACGAAGGTGACGGCACCGCCGATCAGCACGATCACACCGATGGTCACGCCGAGCAGCACCGCGTCCATCAGGCCCATCAGGACGATGGTGGCGATGAACGTCAGCCCGCCGGACACCGCCGAGACCACGGACTGGGTGGTGACGGCGCGCAGAAGCGTCGTGTCCGAGGTGACCCGGGACATCAGATCGCCCGGCTGCGTCCGCTCCACCTCGGATATCCGCAGCCGCAGCATCCGCCCGACCAGGGTGCGCCGTGCGGCGAGCACCACGGACTCGGCGGTCCGCTCCAGGACGTACGCGCCCACGGACTCGATCGCGGTACCGGCGACGACCAGGACGGTGAGCAGGATCAGTACGCCGACGACCGACCCGTCCCCGCCGAGCCGGTCCACCAGCGCCTTGGCGGCCAGCGGTTGGGCCAGACCGGTCACGGCGCCGACGAGGGTGAGCAGCGCGCCGAGCGCCACGATCCAGCGATGCGGACGGAAATGCCGGTAGAGGGCACGCCAGGTCTCACGGGCGGGCAGTTTCTCCGGCTGCTGTGGGTCGCTCACATGCGAGAGGACGCGGCGGACACCCCCGGTGCCTGAGTGGCGGGGACCGGCTGAGTTCTGTGCGGGTTCCCCCGGCCGCCGGGACACGCCCAGTCCGTCCGGCACTCTCAGTGACTGCTTCGGATGCGGCCCCCGCAGGGCGCTCATAACGTGGCAGAGACCCCCATCCCGATCCTGCGAGGAGCAGTCATGGGCGACAGCAGCGCTATGGACAAGGCGAAGGGCAAGGCCAAGGAGGTCACCGGCAAGGTCACCGGCAATGACCGCATGGAGGCCGAAGGCAAGGCGGACCAGGCGAAAGGCAAGGCCAAGGAGGGCATGGAGCGCCTCCGCGACAAGGCCAAGGGCGTCGGTGACTCCCTGCGTGACGAGAACAAGTAGCCGGCCTGGACATGGCAAAGCGCCCCGCCTTCCTGCTTGAGGCAGGAGGGCGGGGCGTCAGGAGTTGAAGCGTCAGCCCCGTACACCGCGAAGGTGCGTCAACCCCGTACGCCACACAGATGCATGAGCGCGGCGACCTGCCGGTACGGATCCGTCCGCCCCGCCCGCTCCTCCGCGAGCAGCAGCCGCTCGAACTCCTGGCCCGACGGGGGCTCGGTGCCGTCCGCGGCCTGGTCCGTGAACACCCGTACGCCGTACCAGGCGTGCAGCGGCGCACCGATACCGGCGAGCGACGCGGTGAGCGTGGCGAGACGGTCCGCACGTACGGTCAGGCCGAGCCTGTTCTCGTACACGGGGGAGTCGAAGGCCGCGAGCGCGGTGTCCCACCGGCCGGCGAGGCCGGGCCGCATCGCGAGCGCGTCCGCGTTCCGTACGAGCAGGGACAGCAGTCCGCCGGGCGCCAGCATCCGCGCGAGACCGGCGAGCAGCGCGTCCGGCTCCTCGACGTACATCAGCACGCCATGGCAGAGCACCACGTCGAACGCGCCGGGCAGGAAATGCACCCCGGTGTCGCGGCCGTCGCCCTGGAGCAGCCGGACCCGCTCGCGGATCCCGGCCGGCTCCTCGTCGAGCGCCGTACGCGCGGCGACCAGCATCGCCGGATCGGACTCCAGACCGGTCACCTGGTGACCGGCCCGGGCCAGGCGCAGGGCCTGGGTGCCCTGGCCCATGCCGACGTCGAGGATCCGAAGCCGCCGGCCCACGGCGAAGTGCTGGGCTATCTGCTCGTCGAGCTGCCGGGCCACGAGCTCCTGGCGGACCGCGTCACGCAGTCCGCCCATGAGCTCGAGCCACTTTTGCGCACCCCCCGTGAACGACTCCGCGCTCAGGGCCGCTCTCCGCGCTTGACCTGCGGCTTGGGCAGGCGCAGGCGACGCATCTGGAGGGTACGCATCAGGGCGTAGGCGACGGCGCCGCGCTTCGGCTCGTCCGGGAAGCGCTCACGGAGCTGCTTCTTCAGGCGGATGCCGATACCGATCGAGTCGATGATGATCAGCAGGATCACACCGAGCCACGGCAGCAGCGCGATGTTCTGCAGCTGCGCGTTCCGCAGCATGCTGAGCACCAGGATGATCACGGCAAGCGGCAGGAAGTACTCCGCGATACAGAACCGCGAGTCGACGAAGTCACGGGCGAACTTGCGCACAGGACCCTTGTCACGGGCCGGCAAGTACCGCTCGTCACCGCTGGCGAGGGCCGCGCGCTGCTTGGCCATGTCCGCACGGCGCGCCTCGCGCGTGCGCTTGGCCGCGTCCTTGCGGGTCAACGGCGTATTGGCCACGCTGCGGCGCTGCGTCTGAGCCTGGCTGCGCTTGGGAGTGGGGCGACCCTTGGGAGCCTGCGGGTCGCGGGGCGTCTGGGAGTCGACCGGCGCCTGAGCGGCGGGGGTCTTCTCATTCTTGGAGCGGCTACCGAACACGAAACCCAAGGGTACGGGGTCTTGCGCATGGACCACAGCCCGCCGGGGAACGATCCGACAACGCCGGACGTCAATACAGGGGCGCAACGGGAAGTACAGGGTCGTACCGCACAGGGCGGCCCGGGGGCGGGCGAGCGGTTCCGGGAAACGTCCCTTGCCTTCCCCTGAGAGCCACCTACTCCCTACGCCGGAGCGGGCGGGGCCGTACTTCGTCCTTGGGGAGGAGCGCATCCGCACACGAACAGTGCGGTAATGGAGGCAGGGCCCGTAGGCTGGGTTCTGTCGCAGTGCTGGAGCTGGACAACGGCTGGATCCGTCAAGAAGGGGGCGCGCGAAGCCCATGAGCGGTGTCATGAAGCGTATGGGGATGATCTTCCGCGCGAAGGCGAACAAGGCCCTTGACCGGGCCGAGGACCCGCGCGAGACCCTCGATTACTCGTACCAGAAGCAGCTGGAGCTGCTGCAGAAGGTGCGCCGCGGCGTCGCCGATGTGGCGACCAGCCGCAAACGCCTCGAACTGCAGCTGAACCAGCTGCAGTCGCAGTCCTCCAAGCTGGAGGACCAGGGGCGCAAGGCGCTCGCGCTCGGCCGTGAGGACCTGGCGCGCGAGGCGCTCTCCCGCCGGGCCGCGCTGCAGCAGCAGGTCACGGACCTGGAGACGCAGCACCAGACGCTGCAGGGCGAGGAGGAGAAGCTCACGCTCGCCGCCCAGCGCCTGCAGGCCAAGGTCGATGCCTTCCGTACGAAGAAGGAGACCATCAAGGCCACCTACACCGCGGCCCAGGCGCAGACCCGGATCGCGGAGTCCTTCTCGGGCATCTCCGAGGAGATGAGCGATGTCGGCACCGCCATCCAGCGCGCCGAGGACAAGACGGCGCAGCTGCAGGCCCGCGCCGGCGCCATCGACGAGCTGCTCGCCTCGGGCGCCCTGGACGACGCCTCGGGCCTGGCCCGCGACGACATCCAGTCCGAGCTCGACCGGCTCTCCGGCGGTACGGACGTGGAGCTGGAGCTCGCCCGGATGAAGGCCGAGCTGGCCGGCGGCAGCACGCCGAATCAGCAGGCCATCGAGGGTGGCAACGGGGGCCAGACCCAGGCGCAGCAGCCGCAGGACACCCCCCGCTTCGACAAGCAGTAGAAAGCCCCACCAGGCCTCGGGACCTCTTCAGAAGGACTTACTTCAGAAGGAGAGCGACATGATCGTACGGATCATGGGGGAGGGGCAGGTGAAGCTGGCCGACAGCCACTTCGCCGAGCTGAACAAGCTGGACGACGAACTGCTCGAGGAGATGGAGAACGGCGACGGCCCCGGCTTCCGCCGTACCCTCCACGCTCTCCTCGACAAGGTGCGCGAACTGGGCGAACCGCTCCCGGACGAGGCACTCGAACCCTCGGAGCTGATCCTGCCGCCGCCGGACGCGGGCCTCGAAGAGGTCCGCGAGATGCTCAGCGATGGCGGCCTGATCCCCGGCTAGCTCGGGCTCCGGCCACTCCAGGCACTGCTGTCACCGTGCCCCGCACCCCCGCCGTACCGGCGGCGGGGGGGGGGGCAGCGGGGGGGGGGCGGGGGGCAGGCGCTGGTCCCGCTCCCCCAGGGCGGGGCGGGG
>NZ_JAEIMH010000024.1:14420-20145 GCF_016464295.1 Streptomyces sp. N35
CCCCCCCCCCCCCCGCGGGCCGCCGGGCGCGGGCGGGGAAGGCACCGGTGCGTGTACGGGAGCCATGCGCTGCTCCCGTTCCCGTAGGTCGGCCAGGACCCGCACCCGAGATCCACCGCACGCCCCACCCACCCGCACTCGAAGTCCACCGCACCCCGACACCCCCACCCCGACTCACCCGGTACCGTTCCCGAAGTGACCTCCCTCGCCCGCATCCGAGACTGGCTGACGGCCCACCCCCTGGCCTTCGACGCCACCCTCGCCTTCGCCGTCTTCGCCTGCATGGTCACCGCCTCCTTCGTGGAGCCGTACGGCCTGCACGGCCCCCACTTCGGCCGTGCCCCCGAGGCGATCAGCGTCGTCCTGATGGTGATCAGCGCCGCCGCCCTGGTGTTCCGCCGCCGCACCCCCCTGCTCGTCCTGATCATCACCGTCGCCGCCTCCCTCGTGGAGGTGCTCACCGGCGAACAGCGCGCCCCGGTGATGATGGCCGTCGTGATCGCCCTGTTCACGGTGGCCTCGATGACGAACCGCCCCACCACCTGGCGCTTCGCCCTGCCGATCATGGCGGTTCTGACGGCGGCCGCGATGCTGACGAGCAAGCTCCCCTGGTACGCCCAGGAGAACCTCGGTGTCATCGCCTGGGCCGGCCTCGCGGCCGCCGCCGGTGACGCCCTGCGCAGCCGCCGTGCCTTCGTCGACGCGATCCAGGAGCGCGCCGAACGCGCGGAGCGCACCCGCGAGCAGGAGGCCCTGCGCCGCGTGGCCGAGGAGCGCCTGCGTATCGCCCGCGATCTGCACGATGTCGTCGCGCACCACATCGCCCTGGTCAACGTCCAGGCCGGGGTCGCGTCGCACGTCATGGACAAGCGCCCCGACCAGGCCAAAGAAGCCCTCGCTCACGTCCGCGAGGCCAGCCGCTCCGCGCTGAACGAACTGCGCGCCACCGTCGGCCTGCTCCGGCAGTCCGGCGACCCCGAGGCACCCACCGAACCGGCCCCCGGCCTCGCCCGCCTCGACGAGCTGCTCGACACCTTCCGCGCCGCCGGGCTCCCCGTGGAGCTCGTGCACAACGACAACGGCGAGCACCTGCAGGCCGCCGTGGACCTGGCCGCGTACCGGATCATCCAGGAGGCGCTCACCAACGTGCAGAAGCACGCGGGCACGGGCGCCGAGGCCGAGGTCAGCGTGCTCAGGGTGAGCCGCAATCTGGAGATCACCGTGCTCGACAACGGCGGTGGCGGCGCGCAGCCCGAGGACGGCAAGGGGGCACGGCACCCGCACGAACAGCCGGGCCCCAAGTCCGAGGGCGGCCACGGTCTCATCGGGATGCGCGAGCGGGTCTCCGCCCTCGGCGGCACCTGCACCACCGGCCCCCGCTACGGAGGCGGTTTCCGCGTCCATGCGATCCTGCCCCTGAGTACCGAGGCACAGCAGTCGTCGTCCCGCTCCCGCACCTGCCGGTGAGCCGGGCGCCCGTCATGATGTGCCGCGCACGATCCCGTACGGGGGAGAAAACATGACCATCCGTGTCCTGCTCGCCGACGACCAGGCCCTGCTGCGCAGCGCGTTCAAGGTGCTCGTCGACTCCGAGCCCGATATGGAGGTCGTGGGCGAGGCCTCCGACGGCGCCGAGGCCGTCGCGCTCGCCCGCTCCGAACGGGCCGACGTGGTCCTGATGGATATCCGGATGCCCGGTACGGACGGTCTCGCCGCGACCCGGACGATCAGCGAGGACCCCGAACTCACCCACGTACACGTGGTGATGCTCACCACCTTCGAGGTCGACGAGTACGTGGTGCAGTCCCTGCGGGCCGGCGCGTCCGGCTTCCTCGGCAAGGGCTCCGAGCCCGAGGAGCTGCTCAACGCGATCCGGGTCGCGGCGGGTGGCGATGCGCTGCTCTCGCCGGTCGCGACCAAAGGTCTGATCGCCAAGTTCCTTGCGCAGGGCGGCAGTTCCGACGGAGACGGCAGCGACGGCGGCGCGCACGCCGAACGCCTCGCACAGCTCACCGGCCGGGAGCGCGAGGTGCTCGTCCAGGTCGCGGGCGGTCTGTCCAACGACGAGATCGCAGAACGCCTCAGCGTCAGCCCGCTCACCGTGAAGACCCATGTGAACCGCGCGATGGCCAAGCTCGGCGCCCGCGACCGCGCCCAACTCGTCGTGATCGCCTACGAATCCGGACTTGTCCGGCCGAAGGTCGACTGATCGGGTCAGGCGAACCGGGACGAGCCGGGCTCGCTCCCTCCAAGGATGGATCGCCCGTACTGCGCCCGCAGTAGGCGCCGTATAAGGAAACGAGTCCGCGGGGCGAGGAATCCGCTCCGGCGATGGCTGATCGTGTAGGCGGGCGGCACCTGCGCCCTGTCGGCAACCGACGACGGGCCCGCGCGTGTTCGCCCGGGCGGCACCTGTGTGTGCCCGCCCGCCTGCCGCAAACGCCAGCAAAGGAAGTCCCCATCCCATGTCCTGGCTGTCCAGATTCAGCCTTGCCCAACGGGCCCTGATCGGCCTGGTGTCGATCGTCGCGCTGGTCTTCGGCGCGATCGCCATTCCCCAGTTGAAGCAGCAGCTGCTGCCCTCCATCGAACTGCCGATGGTCTCGGTGATCGCCCCGTACCAGGGCGCCTCTCCCGACGTGGTCGAGAAGCAGGTCGTCGAGCCGCTCGAGGACTCGCTCGAAGCCGTCGACGGCATCAAGTCCGTCACGTCCACCGCCAGCGAGGGCAACGCCCTGCTGATGGCCTCCTTCGACTACGGCGACGGCTCCAAGCAGCTGGTCGCCGATGTCCAGCAGGCCGTCAACCGCGCCCGCGCCCAGCTCCCCGACGACGTCGACCCGCAGGTCGTGGCCGGTTCCACCGACGACATTCCGACCGTCGTGCTCGCCGCGTCCGCCGACGGCAAGGACCAGCAGGCGCTCGCCGACGACCTCGACCGCTCGGTCGTGCCGGTGCTCGAAGGCATCGACGGGGTGGCCCAGGTGGCCGTCGACGGCGTCCGCGACGTCGAGGTCTCCGTCACGCCCGACGACGCCAAGCTGGCGAAGGCCGGCCTGACTTCGGCCGCGCTCGTGCAGTCCCTGCAGGCGGGCGGCGCCACCCTGCCGGCCGGCTCCTTCGACGAGGGCGGCAAGAACCGCACGGTCCAGGTCGGCGGCGGCTTCAGCTCCCTCGAGCAGATCGAGAACCTGATGGTCACCGGCGGCGAGGGCTCCAAGGCGAAGCCCATACGCCTCGGTGATGTCGCGAAGGTCGAGGAGACCGAGGCCAAGGCCGACTCCCTGACCCGTACGAACGGTGAGCCGAGCCTCGCGATCGTCATCACCATGGACCAGGACGGCTCCGCGGTCGCGATCTCCAAGGCCGTGGAGGACGAACTGCCGTCCCTGCGCAAGGACTTGGGTGCCGGCGCCGAGCTGACGGTCGTCTCCGACCAGGGCCCGGCCGTCGAGAAGTCCATCTCCAGCCTGACCACCGAGGGCGCGCTGGGTCTTGCCTTCGCGGTCATCGTGATCCTGGTCTTCCTCGCGTCCCTGCGCTCCACGCTGGTCACCGCGGTCTCCATCCCGCTGTCCGTGGTGCTCGCGCTGATCGTCCTGTGGACGCGCGACCTGTCGCTCAACATGCTCACGCTCGGCGCGCTCACCATCGCCATCGGCCGCGTCGTCGACGACTCGATCGTGGTCCTGGAGAACATCAAGCGCCATCTCACCTACGGCGAGGAGCGCAAGGACGCCATCCTCAACGCCGTACGCGAGGTCTCGGGCGCCGTCACCTCCTCGACGCTCACCACCGTCGCGGTCTTCCTGCCGATCGGTCTGGTCGGCGGCATGGTGGGCGAGCTGTTCGGCTCGTTCTCGCTGACGGTCACCGCCGCGCTGCTCGCGTCCCTGATCGTCTCGCTGACGGTCGTGCCGGTCCTGTCGTTCTGGTTCCTGCGCGCCCCCAAGGGCACGTCCGAGGACCCGGAGGAGGCGCGCGCGGCCGCCGAGGCGAAGGAAGCGAAGAGCATCCTGCAGCGGATCTACGTCCCGGTGCTGCGCTTCGCCACCCGACGGCGCCTCACCAGCGTGTTCCTGGCGATCGTGGTCCTGGTCGGCACCTTCGGTCTCGCCCCCATGCTGAAGACCAACTTCTTCGACCAGGGCGAACAGAAGGTCCTCTCCATCAAGCAGGAGCTGGACCCCGGGGCCAGCCTCGCCGCCACGGACGAGGCCACGCAGAAGATCGAGCAGGTCCTCGACGGTGTGAAGGAGGTCAAGGACTACCAGGTCACCGTCGGCTCCTCCGGCTGGCTCGCGGCCTTCGGCGGCGGTACGGACACCAACCAGGCCTCGTACCAGATCACTTTGACCGACGACGCCGAGTACGAGGCGACCCGCGACAAGATCGACGCGGAACTCGCGAAGCTGGACGGCATCGGCGACACCCGTATCGCCGCAGGCGACGGCTTCGCGAACCAGGACCTGAGCGTGGTCGTGAAGGCCGCCGACGCCGAGGTCCTGGACAAGGCCGCCGAGCAGGTACGGTCCGAGGTCGCGAAGATCGACGACGTCACCGACGTGCAGAGCGATCTGGCCCAGTCCGTCCCGCGGATCTCGGTCAGGGCCAACGACAAGGCCGCGGCGGCCGGTTTCAACGACGCCACCCTCGGCCAGATCGTCGCCCAGGCCGTACGCGGCACCCCGAGCGCCAAGGCGATCCTGGACGACACCGAGCGCGACGTCCTGGTGAAGTCCGCCAAGCCGGCGACGACCGTGGACGAGCTGAAGAATCTGCCGCTCGGCCGCGTCAAGCTCGGTGATATCGCCGAGGTGAAGGTCGTCGACGGCCCGGTCTCGATGACCCGTATCGACGGCTCGCGCGCGGCGACCATCACCGCCAAGCCGACCGGCGACAACACGGGCGCGGTCAGCGCATCGCTCCAGACCAAGCTGAACGAGCTGGAGAAGGAGCTCCCCGACGGCGCCACGGTCGCCATCGGCGGTGTCTCCGAGGACCAGGAGGAGGCATTCGCCGCGCTCGGCCTCGCGATGCTCGCCGCGATCGCCATCGTCTTCATGCTCCTGGTGGCGACCTTCAAGTCCCTTGCCCAGCCGCTGATCCTGCTGGTCTCCATCCCGTTCGCTGCCACCGGCGCGATCGGTCTGCTGATCGCCACGGACACCCCGATGGGCGTCCCGGCACTGATCGGCATGCTGATGCTCATCGGCATCGTGGTGACCAACGCGATCGTCCTCATCGACCTGATCAACCAGTACCGGGCCCAGGGCCTCGGCGTGGTCGAGTCGGTCATCGAGGGCGGCCGCCACCGGCTGCGCCCGATCCTGATGACGGCGCTCGCCACGATCTTCGCGCTGCTTCCGATGGCCGCGGGCGTCACCGGCGAGGGTGGCTTCATCGGCCAGCCGCTCGCCATCGTGGTGATCGGCGGTCTGCTCAGCTCGACGCTCCTGACCCTGCTGCTCGTACCGACGCTGTACGCGATGCTCGAGCTGCGCAAGGAACGGCGGGCCGGGAAGAAGGCGGCCAAGCGGGCCAAGAAGGCCGAGAAGGACAAGGACGCGAAGCGGGACAAGGACATCCCGCAGCAGCCGACGGACACCGACGCGGCCATGGTGGACGCGCTGGACATCTGATCCCCGTACGGCACACGAAGGGGGGCCCGCAGATCTTGGGGGGGCGCCCTCGCGTCCGGGCCGCAACCCGGCTACGGCCGCCG
>NZ_JAEIMH010000024.1:20155-30059 GCF_016464295.1 Streptomyces sp. N35
GGGGCCGGGGGGGAGCCGGGGACCATCTGACCCCCGTCGGGCACAGGAGGGGCCCCCCGCGGACCGGGGGGGCCCCCTTTCGCGTACGGTCCGAAACCGGGCTACGGCAGCGCGAGCATCCGCTCGAGCGCCAGCTTGGCGAAGCTCTCCGTCTCCTTGTCGACCTGGATCCGGTTGACGAGCTTGCCGTCCGCCAGCGACTCCAACGTCCATACGAGATGGGGGAGATCGATCCGGTTCATGGTCGAGCAGAAGCACACGGTCTTGTCGAGGAAGACCACTTCCTTGTCCTCGGCCGCGAACCGGTTGGCAAGGCGGCGCACCAGGTTGAGCTCGGTGCCGATGGCCCACTTGGAGCCGGCCGGGGCGGCTTCAAGGGTCCTGATGATGTACTCGGTCGACCCGACGTAGTCCGCCGCGGCGACGACCTCGTGCTTGCACTCGGGGTGCACGAGCACGTTGACACCCGGGATGCGCTCGCGCACGTCGTTCACGCTGTCCAGGCTGAACCGGCCGTGCACCGAGCAGTGCCCGCGCCACAGGATCATCTTGGCGTTGCGCAGCTCTTCGGCAGTCAGGCCGCCGTTGGGCTTGTGCGGGTTGTAGAGCACACAGTCGTCCAACGACATCCCCATGTCGCGTACGGCGGTGTTGCGGCCCAGGTGCTGGTCCGGCAGGAAGAGCACCTTCTCGCCCTGCTCGAAGGCCCAGTCCAGAGCCTTCTTCGCATTGCTCGAGGTGCAGATGGTGCCGCCGTGCTTGCCGGTGAAGGCCTTGATGTCGGCGGAGGAGTTCATGTAGCTGACCGGCACGACCTGCTCGGCTATGCCGGCGTCGGTCAGCACGTCCCAGCACTCGGCGACCTGCTCGGCGGTGGCCATGTCGGCCATCGAGCAGCCGGCGGCCAGGTCCGGCAGCACGACCTTCTGGTCGTCGCCGGTCAGGATGTCGGCGGACTCGGCCATGAAGTGCACACCGCAGAACACGATGTACTCGGCCTCCGGCTTGGCGGCCGCGTCCCGCGCGAGCTTGAAGGAGTCACCGGTGACATCGGCGAACTGGATGACCTCGTCGCGCTGGTAGTGGTGCCCGAGCACGAACACCTTGTCGCCGAGCTTCTCCTTGGCGACGCGGGCACGCTCGACCAGGTCCGGGTCGGACGGAGAGGGCAGATCGCCGGGGCAGTCCACGCCGCGCTCGCTCTTGGGGTCGGCTTCGCGGCCGAGCAGCAGCAGGGCGAGCGGAGTCGGCTGCGGCTCAAAGCTGGGGGCAAGGTCCTGGGCCGTGGTCACGTCACGCACCCTTTCTTCTTCCGGCGGGCAGAGCCCACCGTCCGGGCCTGCTTTTCGTCGAATTGACGCTATCTATCATAACCGCTTCACGTCAGATTGACGATGTCTGATGTCGTCGATGTGACGCATTCCCCTGCGGCCGAGCGCTCCGGCCCTCGGGGCCGAGCCGTGCCCCGTACCCGCCCGGTGTGCGAGCATGAAGAGACAAGCGCGGCCGCACGCCGGAAATCGCCCCCGCCGACGGGGAATGATTCGGTGCCCAACGAGGTTGGCGGAAGCGGAAGCAGTCTCCGTACTACCCGGGAGAGATGTAGATGTCCGTTCAGGACGAGAAGACCACCGTGAGCGACGGCATCATCCTGTCCGACGCCGCCGCCTCCAAGGTCAAGGCTCTGCTCGACCAGGAAGGCCGTGACGACCTGGCGCTGCGTGTCGCGGTTCAGCCCGGTGGCTGCTCCGGCCTGCGCTACCAGCTGTTCTTCGACGAGCGCTCGCTCGACGGCGATGTCACCAAGGAGTTCGAGGGCGGCGTGAAGGTCGTCACCGACCGCATGAGCGCCCCGTACCTGGGCGGCGCCTCGATCGACTTCGTCGACACCATCGAGAAGCAGGGCTTCACGATCGACAACCCCAACGCCACGGGCTCCTGTGCCTGCGGCGACTCGTTCAGCTAAGCCTGAACGTCCCGTAGCACCGCGAAGGGCGGCACCCCGTACGACGGGGTGCCGCCCTTCGCGTATGCCTCGGAGGCGCTACTCGGCCGGTACCCGCGCCCCGTCCGGCCCGACGACCTCCCGGTTCCCGAGCGGCTGGTCCAGCTGCACGGTCTCCTTCAGCTCCTTGGCGATCATGATGCAGTACGTCCCCGGCTTCTGCGGCGTCTCCGTCACCGTCACCTCGACCCGGTCGCCGCTCTCCTTCACGGACGCCGCGTAGTCGCTGCACACCCCGCCCCAGAAGTGCACCGTGAGCGTACGGTCCGAGGCGCTGTACGACTCGATGTGCACGCTCCGAGGCTCCGCGGAACCGTCCCCGGGCTCGTCCGGAGCGGGTTCGGCCGGGGGCTCGGCGGAGCTCGGCAGGTCGGAGGGCAGCGGTGCGGGGGAGCGCAGGAACTCCTTCCGCACCGCCGGATGCGTCACGGTCACCGGCTCCGCACCCGCCTGCGCCACCGAGAAGAGCCACGACGGGACCAGGACCTGCCGCCCCTTCTCGTGGTACGCGGCAAGACCGAACACGGCGGACTCCACCTTCACCTGCTGCGGCTTCGGCGGCGCCGGCTTCGCACCCGGATCGCACGGCTGCTGCGGCTCACCGACGGTGTGATCGTCCTTGTGCGGTACGGCGCTGGCGCAGCCCCCGATCTTCCCGGGCGCGATCCCGGAGGGCGCCGAGTTGAGCTGCTCGAGCGCTGTCTCGGCGCTGATCACGGGGTACTCGGCGCCCTTCACCGGCTTCGCCAACTGCCCGCTCGCGCCGGAGACTTCACCGTTCGGCCCGACCTTGATCCCGGTCGAGGCGCCGTACGTCGGCAGCCCGCCCACCACGGGATCCGCGTTGACCACGCGCTCCGCACCCATCGTCTGCCGCGCGTCGAGCTTGGCGTCGTCCTGCCCGAGCGCCTTCAGTACGGGAGCGGCCGCGGCCTTCGCCGTCTTCTCGTCGACCGACGGCAGGTTCGCGAGCCCGGACGAACCGACGGGCTTGTCGCAGCCGCCCTCGCGCGGGCAGGTCTCCGCGTCGTTGACCAGCGGCGAATAGGTCCATGTCCCGGGTGCCTGCTTGGTCACCGTGAGCAGCGGCGCGTTCTTGCCCGTGCCGACCCGCCACTCGGCCCCCTGAGAGGTCACCTCACCCGGCACCTTCAGCGCCTCGGCCAGCTTCGCGACCTGCTCCTGCGCGACTTCACCCGAGGCCCGGTACACAGGAACGGACTCGGGCGCCTCGGGCAGCTCGCCCCGCGCCGTGAACTGCGCACCGCCCGGCACCGGTTCACCGCCGTCGGCGTTCGGCGTGTAGCCGTCGAGCGTCAACGGGGGAGGAGTGCCGTCACCGGCGGGCGCACCGGAGTCACCGCGTCCACCGCCGAAGGAGCCGCTGGTGGCGAGATAGGCGCCCCCGCCGCCCGCGAGCAGCACGGCCGCCGCGACCGAGGCGACCACGAGGCGCGACGTCGGCCTGCGGGTTTCCTCATCCAAGCCATCGGTGCTCACGACTGAACTCCTTCACCAGGGCCGGGCATCCCGGACCGTATGCCGACTCCCCACAACGGGGGATCGACAGTGGGACGGCCCGGGAGAGTGTTCGGTTCCCTGGCGAGTCGGGTGCGGGGCGCTCAGTCCCCGTACTCGGACATCGCGTCCAGCATCCGCGCGGACGCCGGTGGCACGACGATCCCATGGATCCGCGAGGGCGGCACGGGAGAGACGACGGAGGCCTGGGGCGCGGCCCAGTGCGGCACCATTCGGGCGCAGTCCCCCTGCAGCTGCTTCAGCGTGAAGTCCTGGGAGACGGGGGAGTGCGGCGCGGGCGCCATGTGCTTCGACATAACCGCACCGTACGCACGTCGTGCCCGCCAGAAAAACCCCTACTTTCCGGTAATTTCGCCAGGTCGCCGACGGTGGTGACTTGTCCGGTCGACCGGTTCAGAGATACGGGGACTTCCCGGTAGCGTGAGGTGTCAACCCCAGCCCACGCGCAGGAGACTCAACGTCGTGCGTATCGCAGTCACCGGCTCCATCGCCACCGACCACCTGATGACCTTCCCCGGCCGCTTCGCCGACCAGCTGGTCGCCGATCAGCTGCACACGGTCTCCCTCTCCTTCCTCGTCGACAACCTCGACGTCCGCAGGGGAGGTGTCGCAGCGAACATCTGCTTCGGCATGGGACAGCTCGGCACCGCCCCCATCCTCGTCGGCGCCGCGGGCTCCGACTTCGACGAGTACCGCGCGTGGCTCGACCGGCACGGCGTCGACACCGCCTCGGTCCGCATCTCCGAGACCCTGCACACGGCCCGCTTCGTGTGCACCACGGACAAGGACCACAACCAGATCGGCTCCTTCTATACGGGCGCGATGAGCGAGGCCCGGCTGATCGAGCTGAAGACCGTCGCCGACCGGGTGGGCGGCCTCGACCTGGTCCTCATCGGCGCGGACGACCCGGAGGCGATGCTCCGCCACACCGAGGAGTGCCGTTCCCGCGAGATCCCCTTCGCCGCCGACTTCTCGCAGCAGATCGCGCGGATGAACGGTGACGAGATCCGCACCCTGCTCGACGGCGCCACGTACCTCTTCTCCAACGAGTACGAGAAGGGCCTCATCGAGTCCAAGACCGGCTGGAGCGACGAGGAGATCCTCGGCCGCGTCGGCCACCGCGTCACCACCCTCGGCTCGCGCGGTGTGCGCATCGAGCGCGTCGGCGACGAGGCCATCGAGGTCGGCTGCCCGGAGGAGGACGCCAAGGTCGACCCGACCGGCGTGGGCGACGCGTTCCGCGCCGGCTTCCTGTCCGGTCTGTCCTGGGGTGTCTCGCTCGAGCGCGCCGCCCAGATCGGCTGCATGCTCGCGACCCTGGTGATCGAGACGCTCGGCACGCAGGAGTACACCCTGCGCCGCGCCCACTTCATGGACCGCTTCACCAAGGCGTACGGCTTCGAGGCGGCCGCCGAGGTCAAGGAACACCTGGCGTAATTCGGCCCCTGCGGCGTTTGAGCAGGGAAACCAGCCCGCCGCAGGCGCCACCCACCCGCAGGGCTAGACGAGCCGGCGGACCACGTAAGCCCACCCCTGGTCCGCCGGCTCCTCGCCCACGTACTCCTGTTCGCGCAGATGGCACCACGCGCGGATGTCCAGCTCGGCCACCTCGTCGTCGGAGAGCACGGTCACCGTGCCGCCGACCTTCACCCGGCCGATGGCCTTGGCCAGCTCGATCACCGGCAGCGGACACCGCTTGCCGAGCGTGTCGAGAACCAGCGACGCGAGCCCCTGCGACGCGGCTCCCGTGACCGGCGCCCCCAGCTTCTCCCGTACGGAAGCGACCGCGTCCGGCAGCACGGCGAGGAACCGCTCCACGTCCTCGCGTGCGGTCCCCGGCGGCAGCGACACCCGCACATTGCCCTCGCTCAGCACCCCCATCGCCTTGAGTACATGGCTCGGCGTCAGCGTGGAGCTCGTACAGGAGGAGCCGGACGACACGGAGAACTCCGCCCGGTCCAGCTCGTGCAGCAGGGACTCGCCGTCGACATAGAGACAAGAGAACGTGACGATATGCGGCAGCCGCCGCTCGGGGTCGCCGACGACCTCCACATCCGCCACGAGCTCCGGCACCCGCGCCCGGATCAGCGCCGTCAACTCCCGTAGCCGGGCCGCCTCTTGAGCCGCCTCGGCCCGCACGGCCCGCAGTGAGGCCGCCGCCGCGACGATCGCCGGCAGATTCTCGAACCCGGGCGCCCGCCCCGACTCCCGCTCGTCCACGGGACCTTGTACGGAGAAGCGCACTCCCTTGCGTACGGCCAAAAGGCCCACACCGGCCGGACCGCCCCATTTGTGCGCACTGCCCGTCAACACCGACCAGCCGCCCTCCACCGGCCCCCACGCAAGGGACTGCGCGGCGTCCACGAGCAGCGGCACCCCGGTCGCCCGGCAGACCTCGGCGATCTCCGCGACCGGCTGCACGGTGCCCACCTCGTGGTTGGCGGACTGCAGACACGCCAGCGCGGTGTCCTCGCGCAGTGCCCGTACGAACAAAGAAGCGTCGACCCGGCCACCCCGGTCCACCGGGATCTCCGTCACCTCACCGCCCTGCCCCTCATGGACCGCCGCCGAATGGAGCACCGCGGAATGCTCCACGGCGGACACGATCAAGTGACGCCCGGCGCGCCGCCGTCCGGCCAGGGCGCCCGCGATCCCGGTGTGCAGCGCCTGCGTACCGGAGGCGGTGAACGCCAGCTCGTCCGGGCGGCAGCCCACCGCTTCGGCCGCCGCCTCACGCGCGGCGTCGAGTAGCAGCCGGGCCCTGCGGCCCTCGCGGTAGAGCCGGGCGGGGTCGGCCCAGCCCTCGTCCAGGGCGGCGAGCAGGGCCTGCCGGGCGACAGGGTGCAGGGGGGCGGAGGTCGCGGCATCGAAGTACGGCACGTCCTCACGCTACCTGCGCCGCTCATCCGTACGAGGGGTCGCAGCCGCACCGGCCGCCTGTCCGGCCAAGGCCGCACCGACTTACTGCCGGTATCAGTCGAGGGACCGTCAGTTGCCTGTTCAAGGGCGGTTTTCCACCCCTTCGGGTCGTCGCCCGGCGCGTTGGGCACCCTCCCCGCGCGACCCCAAATAGCGTCCAGTAGGGTTTGGTCCGCATAAACATCCAAACCCCTGCCCGTACACGGGCCGGTGCCCGACCAAGCATCATGGACGAGCCCGGTCGAGCGGGCGAGACTCTCGGGAAGGCGCTACGTGAGTCCCAACGGCTCCGACCGCTCGTCGCGGCGCCCGATGCGGCGGAAGCTGCCGCAGGTGCTGACTGCGGGCCTCATTCTTGCGACCGCTACAGGTTGTACGTACGAGGATTTCCCCCGCCTTGGAATGCCCACCCCCGTCACGGAGGAGGCTCCTCGGATCCTCTCCCTGTGGCAGGGCTCATGGGCCGCCGCGCTCGCCACGGGCGTGCTCGTCTGGGGCCTGATCCTGTGGAGTGTCATCTTCCACAGGCGCAGCCGCACCAAGGTCGAGGTTCCTCCGCAGACCCGGTACAACATGCCCATCGAGGCGCTGTACACGGTGGTTCCGCTCATCATCGTCTCGGTGCTCTTCTACTTCACGGCACGCGACGAGACGAAGCTGCTCGCCCAGTCCGAGAAGCCCGCCCACACGGTCAACGTGGTCGGCTTCCAGTGGAGCTGGGGCTTCAACTACGTCGAGAACGTGCCCGGTTCCAAGGGTGACGCCAAGACGGACGAGAACCTCGCGGACATCCCGGACAAGTACCGGGACGCGTTCCCGGCCGGCGCCGGCGGTGTCTACGACATCGGCACCCCGGGCACCCGGAACCCGCAGAACAACAACCCGGGTCCGACCCTGTGGCTGCCGAAGGGCGAGAAGGTCCGCTTCGTGCTGACCTCGCGCGACGTCATCCACTCCTTCTGGGTCGTGCCGTTCCTGATGAAGCAGGACGTCATCCCGGGCCACACCAATGTCTTCGAGGTGACCCCCAACAAGGAGGGCACCTTCATGGGCAAGTGCGCCGAGCTCTGCGGCGTGGACCACTCCCGCATGCTGTTCAACGTGAAGGTCGTTTCTCCCGAGAAGTACCAGGAGCACCTGGAAGAGCTCGCGAAGAAGGGCCAGACCGGGTATGTCCCGGCCGGCATTGAGCAGACGGACAATGCCAGGAACTCGGAGAAGACCCAACTGTGAGCATCCTCAACGAGCAACCAAAGGGTGCCGCCGAAGCCGAGGACTCGTATGAGAACGAGATCCCGGTCCGGCGCAGGCAGCCCGGCAACGTCGTGGTGAAGTGGCTGACCACCACCGACCACAAGACGATCGGCACGCTGTACCTGGTCACGTCGTTCGCGTTCTTCTGCATCGGCGGTCTGATGGCGCTCTTCATGCGCGCCGAACTGGCCCGTCCCGGCACGCAGCTGATGTCGAACGAGCAGTTCAACCAGGCGTTCACGATGCACGGCACGATCATGCTGCTGATGTTCGCGACGCCGCTGTTCGCGGGCTTCGCGAACTGGATCATGCCGCTGCAGATCGGTGCTCCCGATGTGGCGTTCCCGCGGCTGAACATGTTCGCCTACTGGCTCTACCTGTTCGGCTCGCTGATCGCCGTCGGCGGTTTCCTCACCCCGCAGGGTGCGGCCGACTTCGGCTGGTTCGCCTACTCCCCGCTGTCGGACGCCGTCCGCTCGCCGGGCATCGGCGCCGACATGTGGATCATGGGTCTGGCCTTCTCCGGCTTCGGCACGATCCTCGGTTCGGTCAACTTCATCACGACCATCATCTGCATGCGCGCGCCCGGCATGACGATGTTCCGTATGCCGATCTTCACCTGGAACGTGCTGCTGACCGGTGTGCTGGTCCTGCTCGCCTTCCCGGTGCTCGCGGCCGCGCTGTTCGCCCTGGAGGCGGACCGTAAATTCGGAGCGCAGATCTTCGATGCCGCAAATGGCGGCGCCTTGCTATGGCAACACCTCTTCTGGTTCTTCGGGCATCCAGAGGTGTACATCATCGCCTTGCCGTTCTTCGGCATCATTTCCGAGATCATCCCGGTCTTCTCGCGCAAGCCGATGTTCGGTTACATCGGTCTGATCGGTGCGACGATCGCGATCGCGGGTCTGTCCGTGACGGTGTGGGCGCACCACATGTACGTCACCGGCGGAGTGCTCCTGCCGTTCTTCTCCTTCATGACGTTCTTGATCGCCGTGCCAACAGGCGTGAAGTTCTTCAACTGGATCGGAACGATGTGGAAGGGGTCCTTGAGTTTCGAGACCCCGATGCTCTGGACCATCGGCTTCCTGATCACCTTCACCTTCGGTGGTCTGACCGGTGTCATCCTGGCCTCGCCGCCGATGGACTTCCACGTCTCGGACTCGTACTTCGTGGTGGCGCACTTCCACTACGTGGTGTTCGGCACCGTCGTCTTCGCGATGTTCGCCGGCTTCCACTTCTGGTGGCCGAAGTTCACCGGCAAGATGCTGGACGAGCGCCTCGGCAAGATCACCTTCTGGACGCTGTTCGTGGGCTTCCACGGCACGTTCCTGGTGCAGCACTGGCTGGGCGCCGAGGGCATGCCGCGCCGTTACGCGGACTACCTCGCGGCCGACGGCTTCACGGCCCTGAACACGATCTCGACGATCGCGTCCTTCCTGCTCGGTATGTCGATCCTGCCGTTCATGTACAACGTCTGGAAGACCGCCAAGTACGGCAAGAAGGTCGAGGTCGACGACCCGTGGGGCTACGGCCGCTCGCTCGAGTGGGCCACGTCCTGCCCGCCGCCGCGGCACAACTTCCTCACGCTGCCGCGTATCCGCTCCGAATCCCCGGCGTTCGATCTGCACCACCCGGAGATCGTCGCCATGGAGCAGGAACAGCTGGCCGCCTCCGGCCACGGTGACAAGGCCCTCGCGGGCGGCAAGGAGGCAGGCAAGTGAAGGTCCAAGGAAAGATGTTCATCTGGCTGAGCGTCTTCGTGCTCGCCATGGCGATCGTCTACGGCGTGTGGTCGAAGGAGCCGGCCGGTACCACGGCTCTGTTCCTCGCCTTCGGTCTGTGCATCATGGTCGGCTACTACCTGGCCTTCACGGCCCGGC
The DNA here is from genome assembly GCF_016464295.1 of Streptomyces sp. N35. Lineage (NCBI taxonomy): Bacteria > Bacillati > Actinomycetota > Actinomycetes > Kitasatosporales > Streptomycetaceae > Streptomyces > Streptomyces sp. N35. The sequence goes on from NZ_JAEIMH010000024.1 coordinate 29,753, forward strand.
GCGTGGACCAGATGGCGCAGGACAACAAGGAGGCCGATGTCGCGGACGAGGCCGGCGAGGTGGGGTTCTTCTCCCCGCACAGCTGGCAGCCGCTCGCGCTCGGTGTCGGTGGCGCGCTCGCCTTCATGGGCGTCGTCTTCGGCTGGTGGCTGCTCTACTTCTCGGCCCCGATCATCCTGGTCGGCCTGTGGGGCTGGGTCTTCGAGTACTACCGCGGTGAGAACCAGAACCAGTGACGCGCTAGCACGCTGAGCTCCCCGAGGGGCCCGGACACTCCGTCAGGGGTCGTCCGAAGGCGGATCGGAGC
>NZ_JAEIMH010000024.1:30069-49481 GCF_016464295.1 Streptomyces sp. N35
CCCCCCCGGGGCCCCCCCGGGGGCCCCCGCCCCCCCCGCAGGGCCCCGCCGGGGCCCCTCTTTTGCAGCAGTTTGAGCTTCTCGTACGGAGCACTCCGCGCGCCGTCGGTGACAAACCTTCATAGCGTGTGCTGCATGAGCCACTCACCGCGAATGCGCACGGTATTGAGCTGCACCCTTCTTGTGGCCGCGCTTGCCGCGGGCGCCACGGGCTGCGGCTCCGACGGCCACCCGCTCTCGGCGAAGCCCTATGACGCGGCCGGCCAGATCGCCTTCAACGGGCCCGCGGGCACCCAGAAGGCGGACCCGGACAAGCCCCTGGAAGTCACCGCACAGGGCAAGGGCGGACGGATCACCGACGTCACCGCCACGGATGCGCTGGGCCGTTACGTGGCCGGTGAGCTCTCCGCCGACGGCAGTCGCTGGCACACCACGACGCCGCTCGCCGCCGGCGCGGCCTACACGGTCAAGGTGAGCACCGAGGACGAGGAAGGCTCGCCCGGCCGCAAGGTCCTCACCTTCGAGACCCGTGAGGCGGCCAAGAAGGGGCGCGTGGACGTCGAGTTCGGCCCGGAGGAGGGCCAGTACGGCGTCGGCATGCCCGTCACCGCCACGCTGAGCAGGCCGGTCAAGGACAAGAAGGCGCGGGCGATCATCGAGCGCTCCCTCGAGGTCCGCTCGGAGCCGGCCACGGAGGGCACCTGGCACTGGTTCGAGGACGACAAGCTGCACTACCGCCCGAAGGACTACTGGCCCGCCAACGCCAAGATCTCCGTCTCCTCGCACCTGGAGGGCGTGAAGATCGCCGACAAGCTGTGGGGCGGCGAGGGCAAGCCGCTGAAGCTCACCACGGGCAGCAAGATCGAGGCCGTGGTGGACGCCGGCGCCCACTACATGACCGTCTACCGCAACGGCGAGGAGATCAACTCCGTGCCGGTGACCACCGGCAAGCCCGGCTGGGAGACGCGCAACGGCACCAAGGTCGTGCTCGGCAAGGAGTACGTGGTCCGGATGACCAGCCGGGCCATCGGCGCCGCCGAGTTCTACGACAAGCAGGTCTACTACGCGACCCGTCTCACCGACACGGGCGAGTACGTGCACGCCGCACCCTGGTCGGCCGGCTCGCACGGCTACGCCAACGTCAGCCACGGCTGTGTGGGAATGAGCACAGGCAACGCCGCCTGGTTCTACGGGATCGTGCAGCCCGGCGACATCGTGCGCACCATCAACAGCTACGGCGAGTACCTGCCGGCGTACGGCAACGGTCTCGGCGACTGGAACATGGAGTGGAAGGACTGGCGCAAGGGCAGCGTGGTCAACGCCGATCTGCGCGAGGGCCAGACCCACCACGACGAGGCCCGCCTTCGCCCCTCCGTGTGACAGCGGTCCGCGTGCGGTGTGACCCGAACGCGTGACATGACTTGAGCCCGTACGGACCTCCGTACGGGCTCAAGTGCGTTCAGTGGTACGGGAGATCAGGCCCCGATGGCCAGGCGCGTGCGCAGCAGGCCGGCCAGTGCGGCGGCGAACTCGACGGGCTCGACGGGCAGCGTCACCGCGGCCTCCGCGCGGCTCCAGGTGGCCAGCCAGGCGTCCTGCGGACGGCCCATCAGAAGCAGCACGGGCGGGGACTGGAAGACCTCGTCCTTGATCTGCCGGCACATCCCCATGCCGCCCATCGGCACGGCCTCTCCGTCGAACACACAGACGTCGATGCCGCCCCGGTCCAGCTCCTTGAGGACGGCGGCAGGGGTGGCGCACTCGATGAACTCGACCTGGGGAACATCCGCGGCCGGCCTGCGACCGGTCGCCAGCCTCACCTGCTCGCGGGTGTTGGCGTCGTCGCTGTAGACCAGGACCGTGGCGGTCGACTGCATGGTTCCTCCGTGACTGCGCTGTCTTCGGGGCTCGCTGGGTCGGATGCTACTCCGTCAAACACCCCGTCAACACCGGTATGCAGAGGCCTTCGATGGGCCATCCGGGCTGGACATCGGGCGCGAACACTCCGAACGGCACCCCCCGGAGTGAGCGCCAGATAAGCGACCGACATAATGTCGGTCGTGGCGACAGCAACGACAGTAGAAACCGGGCACGCGCACCCGTCGGTCAATCGGCCGAACCTCACCAGCGTCGGAACCATCATCTGGTTGAGCTCCGAGCTGATGTTCTTCGCGGCCCTCTTCGCGATGTACTTCACCCTGCGTTCGGTGACGGGTGCCGAGCACTGGAAGGAAATGGCCTCGAGCCTGAACTTCCCCTTCTCGGCGACGAACACCACGATCCTGGTGCTCTCTTCGCTCACCTGCCAGCTCGGCGTCTTCGCCGCCGAGCGCGGGGACGTGAAGAAGCTCCGGATGTGGTTCATCGTGACCTTCATCATGGGCGCGGTCTTCATCGGCGGTCAGGTCTTCGAGTACACCGAGCTGGTCAAGCACGAGGGTCTCTCGCTCTCGTCCGACCCGTACGGCTCGGTGTTCTACCTGACCACCGGCTTCCACGGCCTGCACGTGACGGGTGGGCTCATCGCCTTCCTGCTCGTACTGGGCCGTACCTACGCGGCTCGCAGATTCACTCACGAGCAGGCGACCGCAGCCATCGTCGTGTCCTACTACTGGCACTTCGTCGATGTGGTGTGGATCGGTCTCTTCGCCACGATCTACATGATCAAGTAGCGGGGCCGAGAACCCGTAAGCCGGGCCGAGACCCGAACCTTTCCGAAGCATCGACGCAGAAGATCCTGACACCGGGGTAATCCGTGAAAAAGCTCTCCGCACGACGACGCCATCCGCTGGCGGCGGTCGTCGTCCTAATCCTCGCGCTGGCGGCCACCGGGGGGCTGTACGCCGCGTTCGCGCCGGCGGACAAGGCGCAGGCCGAAGAAACACAGCAGTCCCTCGCGATCGAGGAGGGCAAGAAGCTCTACTCGGTCGGCTGCGCCAGCTGCCACGGCACCGGTGGTCAGGGCACCACTGACGGTCCGTCGCTCGTGGGCGTCGGCTCCGCCGCGGTGGACTTCCAGGTGGGCACCGGCCGTATGCCGGCCCAGCAGCCCGGCGCCCAGGTGCCGAAGAAGAAGAACATCTACACGCAGGCCGAGATCGACCAGCTGGCCGCGTACATCGCCTCCCTCGGCGCCGGTCCGGTCACCCCGACGGACAAGCAGTACAGCCCGGAGGGTGCGGACATCGCCAAGGGTGGCGAGCTGTTCCGTACCAACTGCGCGCAGTGCCACAACTTCACCGGTGAGGGCGGTGCCCTGACGAAGGGCAAGTTCGCGCCGAGCCTTGAAGGCGTCAGCCCCAAGCACATCTACGAGGCCATGCAGACCGGCCCGCAGAACATGCCCTCCTTCCCCGACACGACGATGCCGGAGAAGCAGAAGAAGGACATCATCGCGTACCTTGACGCGGTCAATGGTGAGAAGACGGAGAGCCCCGGCGGTCTCAAGCTCGGCGGGCTCGGCCCGGTCAGCGAGGGTCTGTTCGCCTGGATCTTCGGTCTCGGCGCCCTGATCGCTGTCGCTGTGTGGGTCGCCGCGCGGACCGCAAAGGCCAAGAAGTCATGAGCAGCCAAGACATTCCAGAAGAGAACCTGCCCGTAGCGCAGGCCGACGGCACCGACCTGGAGAAGCACGGGGAGAACCCGTTCGCCGATCCCGGACTGCCGCCCCACGAGCACCGCATCCAGGACATCGACGAGCGGGCCGCAAAGCGCTCCGAGCGCACCGTGGCCTTCCTGTTCACGCTGTCGATGCTGGCCACGATCGGCTTCATCGCCTCGTACGTGGCGTTCCCGGTCGACAAGAGCATCTACCTCTGGCCGATCGGGCACATCAGCGCGCTGAACTTCGCCCTGGGCATGACCCTCGGCATCGCGCTGTTCTGCATCGGCGCGGGCGCGGTCCACTGGGCCCGCACCCTGATGTCCGACGAGGAGATCGCCGACGAGCGGCACGAGATCTCGGCGCCGCCCGAGGTCAAGGCGAAGGTCCTCGCAGACTTCAAGCAGGGCGCCAAGGAGTCGGCGATGGGTCGGCGCAAGCTGATCCGCAACACCATGTTCGGTGCGCTGACCCTGGTCCCGCTGTCCGGTGTGGTCCTGCTTCGTGACCTCGGTCCGCTGCCCGAGGACAAGCTCCGGCACACGCTGTGGGCCAAGGGCAAGCTGCTCGTGAACCAGAACACGAACGAGCCGCTGCGTCCCGCGGACGTGGCCGTCGGTTCGCTGACCTTCGCCAAGCCCGAGGGCTTGGAGGAGCACGACCACGACTTCCAGACCCAGATCGCCAAGGCCGCCCTGATGATCGTCCGCCTCGAGCCGGATGACATCAAGGACAAGCAGGAACTCGAGTGGTCCCACGAGGGCATCGTGGCGTACTCGAAGATCTGCACCCACGTGGGCTGCCCGATCTCCCTGTACGAGCAGCAGACGCACCACGTCCTCTGCCCGTGCCACCAGTCCACCTTCGACCTCACCGACGGAGCCCGAGTGATCTTCGGTCCCGCCGGCCACGCCCTGCCGCAGCTGCGTATCGGCGTGAACGAGGAGGGCTACCTCGAGGCGCTCGGCGACTTCGAGGAGCCTGTCGGTCCTGCCTTCTGGGAGCGCGGATGAGCACCACAACCCCTTCTACGGAACAGCGCAAAGCACCCGCCGGTGAGCGGGTTGCCGACTGGGCCGACGGCCGTCTGGGGATCTACTCCCTGGCCAAGGCCAACATGCGGAAGATCTTTCCGGACCACTGGTCCTTCATGCTCGGCGAGATCTGCCTCTACAGCTTCATCATCATCATCCTCACGGGTGTGTATCTGACGCTGTTCTTCCACCCGTCGATGAACGAGGTGGAGTACCACGGCAGCTATGTCCCGCTGCAGGGTCAGCTGATGTCCGAGGCGTTCAACTCGACCATGCACATCTCCTTCGATGTGCGCGGTGGTCTGCTGATCCGGCAGATCCACCACTGGGCGGCGCTGATCTTCGTCGCGGCCATGCTGGTCCACATGATGCGCGTGTTCTTCACGGGCGCCTTCCGCAAGCCGCGTGAGGTCAACTGGCTGTTCGGCTTCCTGCTGCTCGTCCTCGGCATGTTCACCGGATTCACCGGTTACTCACTGCCGGACGACCTGCTCTCAGGAACCGGTGTCCGCTTCATGCAGGGCGCCGTGCTCTCGATGCCGATCGTCGGTACGTATCTGTCGATGTTCCTGTTCGGCGGGGAGTTCCCCGGCGGCGACTTCGTGGCCCGGTTCTACTCGGTGCACATCCTGCTGCTGCCGGGCATCATGCTCGGGCTCGTGGTGGCGCACCTGATCCTGGTCTTCTACCACAAGCACACCCAGTTCGCGGGCCCCGGCAAGACCAACAAGAACGTGGTCGGCATGCCGCTTCTGCCCGTGTACATGGCGAAGGCCGGCGGCTTCTTCTTCCTGGTCTTCGGCGTCATCGCGGCCATCTCGGCGCTCGCCTCGATCAACCCGATCTGGGCGCTCGGACCGTACCGCCCGGACCAGGTGTCGACCGGCGCCCAGCCCGACTGGTACATGGGCTTCTCCGAAGGCCTGATCCGTGTCATGCCGGGCTGGGAGATCAACCTGTGGGGTCACACGCTCGTCCTGGGTGTGTTCATCCCGCTGATGATCTTCCCGCTGGTGCTCGTGGCGATCGCCGTCTGGCCGTTCATCGAGTCCTGGGTCACCGGGGACAAGCGCGAGCACCACATCCTGGACCGCCCGCGCAACGCCCCGACCCGTACCGCCTTCGGTGTGGCCTGGCTGACCTGGTACTTCATCCTCCTCATCGGTGGTGGAAACGACCTCTGGGCGACGCACTTCCATCTGTCGATCAACTCGATCACCTGGTTCGTCCGGATCGCGTTCTTCGTCGGACCGGTCATCGCGTTCATCGTCACCAAGCGGATCTGCCTCGGCCTTCAGCGCCGCGACAAGGACAAGGTGCTGCACGGACGCGAGTCCGGCATCATCAAGCGCCTGCCGCACGGTGAGTTCATCGAGGTGCACGAGCCGCTCAGCCAGGAGGCGCTGCACACCCTCACGGCGCACGAGCAGCACAAGCCGCTCCAGCTCGGCCCGACGGTCGACGAGAACGGTGTCGAGCGGAAGGTCAAGGGCACGCAGAAGCTCAAGGCCAAGCTCTCGCAGGGCATGTACGGGGAAGAGAGCCAGATTCCCAAGCCCACCGCCGACGAGTACAAGGAGATCACCAGCGGCCACGGCCACCACTGATCTCCGTAGCTGAACGCCACAGCGAGAGCCCCGTCCAATCGTCGGACGGGGCTCTTTGCTGTGCCCGGCCTTCGTTAGGCTGAGGCTTCCCTTTCGTACCGACGACTTCGTACCGACGACCAGGAGCGACCATGAGCGCTGTGACCCCCGCTGGAGGCGACACCACGGCGGTCCGTTCCTGGCCCGCCGTACTGAACGGGCTGCTGGACGGGCGTGACCAGAGCGCCGAGGACACGTTCTGGGCGATGGACCGGATCATGCGCGGTGAGGCCACCGACGCACAGATCGCCGGGTTCGTGGTGGCGCTGCGGGCCAAGGGCGAGACGGTCGAGGAGATCACCGGTCTCGTACGCGCGATGTACGAGCACGCCAATGTCATCGAGGTGTCCGGGGCGACCGTGGACATCGTCGGGACCGGCGGCGACGGCGCCAAGACGGTCAACATCTCGACCATGTCGTCGATCGTCATCGCCGGTACGGGCGCCAAGGTCGTCAAACACGGCAACCGGGCCGCTTCGTCCGCCTCCGGGTCCTCCGATGTCCTGGAGAAGCTCGGGGTCAATCTGGAGCTGACGCCGCAGCGGGTGGCCGAGGTGGCCGAAGAGGCCGGGATCACCTTCTGCTTCGCCGTGAAGTTCCACCCGGCGCTGCGTCATGCCGGCGCCGCGCGCGGCCAGTTGGGCATCCGGACGATCTTCAACGTGCTCGGTCCGCTGACCAACCCGGCTCGGGTGAAGGCCCAGGCCGTGGGGGTGGCCGATCCGCGGATGGCGCCGATCGTCGCCGGGGTGTTCGCCGAGCGCGGGAACTCCTCGCTGGTGTTCCGCGGTGACGACGGGCTCGACGAGCTGACCACGACCGCGAGCTCGCGGGTGTGGATCGTGCGCGACGGTGTCGTACGCGAGGAGTCCTTCGATCCGCGCGATGTCGGCCTGGAGTTGGTGCCGGTCGAGGCGCTGCGCGGTGCGGACGCCTCGTACAACGCGGAGGTCGCGCGCCGGCTTCTGTCGGGGGAGACCGGTCCCGTACGGGATGCGGTGCTGCTCAACTCGGCCGCGGCGCTCGTCGCCCTGGAGCCGACGGACGCGCCACTCGCCGAGCAGATCCGGGCCGGGATGGACAAGGCCGCCGAGGCGATCGACTCGGGTGCGGCGCGCAGGACGCTCGAGCGGTGGATCAAGGCGAGCAACGCCTAGGGCGCACAGGTGTGATGCAGGGCGCAGTCCGGGATGCGGACTGCGCCTTGCGCGTGGAAGATCTTCTGGCAAGATGCTGCACAGGTCATGAGTGACAGCGACTACGGCCCCGGCCCGCTGTCCGGCAACCCTCCGTCCGTGGCGGGGTGCCCCGGGTGAAGACCAGGCCGCAGACAACAAGGTCTGTGGCAAGCGCGGACCCCTGCACACCCTGGGGTCCTGGTCCTCAAGGGAGCAGTCTCGTGAGCAAGCGAATGCGATAGGGCGAATCCGCCCCACTTCCGCGCACCCTCTTTTCCCCTTCTTTCCGGATCACCCGCGCTCGACGCCGTACGGCTCGCGCGGTGCATTCGCCTGCCTGCCACGGGAGTTCGCCATGTCCGCGTACCTGAACACCAACGCCGCCACCCTCGAAGCCTCCGCCGCCGAGCCGGTCTGTACCGAGCCGCTCCAGGTCCTCGGCCGCGATGTCCGCGTGCCGCTCGTCACCGGCGGTGAAGTCACCTACGCCGCCCTGGACTACGCGGCCAGCGCCCCCGCCCTGCAGCGGGTGTGGGACGACGTGGCCGCGTACGCGCCGTACTACGGGAGCGTGCACCGCGGAGCCGGGTACCTCTCGCAGCTGTCCACGGACCTGTTCGAGAACGCGCGGCGCACCGTCGAGGAGTTCCTCGACTGCCGCGAGGGCGACCAGGTGATCTTCACGCGGTCGACCACCGACTCGCTCAACCTGCTCGCCCAGGCGCTGCCCGCCGACTGCCAGGTGTTCGTCTTCGAGACCGAGCACCACGCGTCGCTGCTGCCCTGGCGCGATGCCCGGGTCACCTACCTCAACGCCCCCCGTACGCCCGACGAGGCCGTACGCACCCTGGAGGCCGCGCTCGCCGCGCGCGACCCCTACGGTCCCGCGCTCGTGTGCGTGACCGGGGCGTCCAACGTCACCGGCGAGCTCTGGCCGGTGCGCGAGCTGGCGGCGGCCGCTCACGCGCACGGTGCGCGCATCGTGCTCGACGCCGCTCAGCTCGCGCCCCATCACCCCGTCTCCGTACAGGAGTTGGACGTGGACTGGGTGGCCTTCTCCGGCCACAAGCTGTACGCGCCCTTCGGCTCCGGTGTCCTGGCCGGGCGCGCCGACTGGCTGCAGGCGGCCGAGCCGTACCTCGCGGGCGGCGGCGCCTCGAAGGCGGTCGCGCGCCGCGCCGACGGCGGCGTGGGCGGGGAGTGGCACTCCCCCGCGGCGCCGCACGGGGCCGGTTCGCCGAACGTCACCGGCGCCTCCTCCCTATCGCCTCCGCGTGCAAGGCGCTCACCGAGGCCGGGTTCGACTCGCTGGTCGCGCGCGAGCAGGAGCTGATCGGGCGGGTCCGTACGGGACTTGCCGAGGTGCCCGAGGTCAGGGTGCTCTCGCTGTTCGGCGACGAGGCCCCGCGCGTGGGCGTCATCTCCTTCGTCGTCGACGGCTGGAACAGCTCGCACTTCGCCGCCGCGCTCTCCGCCGAGTACGGCATCGGGGTGCGTGACGGACTGTTCTGCGCCCACCCGCTGGTGCGCACCCTGCTCGGCAGCGACCCGCAGGAGCAGGGCGAGTGCGGTGCGCCCGAGGCGGCGCCCGGCGAGAAGTCGCTGAACGCGATCCGGGTGAGCTTCGGCGCCGGGACGCCCGACGAGCACGTGGAGCGTTTCGTGCGCGCCGTCGGCGAGCTGGTGCGGGACGGTGCGCGGTGGAACTACCGCACCGAGGACGGGCGTTGCGTCCCCGACACCTCTGCCTGACGGCATGATCCACAAGACAGGCCCTAAGCGGCGAGCCGGGTGCCCAGGAGGACCATCCGCAGGGCTCGTTCCGTGGCGTCCGTGAGGAACTCCGCGCCGCGCCCCAGGGCTTCGGGCAGGGTGACCGGAGCGGGCAGGATGCCGCTGTAGGCGTCCACGCCCGAAGCGCGGATACGGTGTGCGCCCTCGCCGATCGTGCCCGCGAGCACGAGCACAGGGCGGCCGGACAGCTTGGCGCGCCGGGCCACTTCGGCGGGGACCTTGCCGCGCGGGCTCTGGAAGTCGAGGGCGCCCTCGGCCGTGACGACCAGGTCGGCGCGGGCCAGCCGGGCGTCGAGGTCCAGATGGTCAAGGAGCACGTCGAAACGGGGGAGCAGCCGCGCGCCGAGCGCGGCGAGGCCCGCGCCGAGGCCGCCGGACGCGCCGGTACCCGGGCCCTCCCGCAGGTCCAGGTCGCTGGGCAGGTCCCGCTCCAGGGCGGCGGCCCACCGGTCGAGGGACGCGGACAGGTCCTCGACCTGCTGGGGCGTGGCGCCCTTCTGCGGGCCGAAGACGCGGGCGACTCCGCGCTCCCCGCACAGAACGTTGAAGGGGTTGCAGGCGACAAGGAGTTCCGTGTCCTTCAGACGCGGATCGAGGCCTGCCGGGTCGATCCGGTCGAGGGCCGTCAAGGCGCCTCCGCCGTACGGGAGTTCACGGCCATCGGCGTCGAGGAGCCGCGCCCCCAGGGCCTGCAGCGCACCCGCGCCGCCGTCCGACGTACCGGAGTCGCCGCAGCCGACGAGGATGGGGCGCACGCCCGTGTCGAGCGCCGCGGAGATCAGTTCGCCCACGCCGTACGTCGGGGTCGCGCCCGGGTCGCGCAGGGCCCGGGGGACCAGGGAGAGGCCTGCCACGGCGGCCATCTCGACGACTGCCGTGGTCGGGCCGAGCAGCGCGAAGTGGGTGCGGACGGGGCGGCCGACCGGGCCGGTGGCCGTGGTGGGGACGAGCCGCCCGCCGGGGGTGCCGGCGGCGAGCGTCGCCGCGGTGCCCTCGCCGCCGTCCACCAGCGGGATGAGGTCGACCTCGGCATCGGGTACGACGCGTCGTACGCCCTCGGCGATGGCCTGCGCGGCGGCCTCGGCGGACAGGGACTCCTTGAAACCGCTGGGGGCGACGGCGACTCGGGTCAGCATGGTGAACTCCTGATCGGGGTGCGGGGATTCTGGGCCGGTACGGGGTGGCGTGCTCAGGGCGCGAGGGTGAGGGGCCGGTGGCGTGCTCAGGGCGCGAGGTTCAGGGGCAGGCGGCGCTCTCAGGGCGCGAGGCTCAGGGAGCGAGGACGGGCACGCCGAGCAGTGGCCAGACGGCAAGGGCGAAGAGGAGCACAAGGGCCGCCGTGAGCGGTGCGAGCACGGCGGACAGGCGCAGCAGGTCGCGCGGGGTGTACGTCGGAGTGCCGGGGATGCCCGCGAAGAGCGTCACCGGCTTGGCGGAGGCCGGCAGGGTGTGGCAGAAGCCGGCCGCGGCGGTCGAGGCGAGCGCGGCGGCCACCGGGTTCACTCCCGCGCCCACCGCGGCCACCACGACGAGCGGCACCAGGACCGACGAGCGGGCCGAGCGGGACTGCAGCACCAGATGCGCCGCGGTGCTGACGGCGATCACGACGCCCAGGAACAGCGCGGGGGACAGCCCGTTCGGCAATCCGTCGACCAGCCACTTCGCCGCCCCCGAGTCGGCAAGGGCGACGCCCATCGCCATGGTCGCGGCCATGAAGAGGAGCAGCGACCAGGGCACGGTCTTCAGGGCGTCCTTGAGGCGTACGGTGCCGAGTGCCGGCGAGGCCGCGACGACCGCGCCGATCAGGGCGACCACGGCGGGCGGCACCTGGTGCAGCGGCTCGCTGCACCACAGCACCACGACCGTGCCGAGCAGCAGTGCGCAGCGGGTCTCCTCGGTGCTCAGCGGGCCCGTGACCGGCTGGTCGCTGTGCTCCTGGATCTGCGCGGCGGTGATACGGACCGGGCCCGAGCGGTCCTCGCGCCGGGTCATCGTCAACAGCACGGCTTCCGCGGCCAGATGGGACGAGGCGACGGCGAGCGGCAGACCGAGCAGCAGCCATTGCGTGAAGCCGATCTGCTCGCCGGTCGCCTCGAACAGGACGTTCACGGTGATGAGATGGGCGCCCGCGCCGATCAGGGTCGCGACGGCCGACAGCAGGATGACCGTGGGAAAGAGCAGCGCCAGCATCACCACGAGGCGCCTGCGGTCGGCGAGCACCCTGGCCAGGGCGAGGAAAACGGGCAGGGCGAGGGCCGCGCGCCCTGAGGTCGCGGGTACGGCGAAGGCCGTCACGACCAGTGCGGCGGTCGTCAGATGCGTCAACTGCCGCACGCTGCGGGCCCCGCTCACCAGGAAGGCCGCGGCCCGTCCCGCGAGCCCGGTCCGGCGTACCGCGGCGGCGAGCACGAACGCGCAGATCAGGAGCCACACCGTCTCGTCGCCGAGCGTCCCGAACAACGTGTCGCTGCTGATCACGCCCGTCACCGTGAGCGCGAGCCCCGCGCCCAGGGCGATATACGTGTCGTCGATCGGGGTGCCGATCCACGCACAGGTCGCCAGGGTGAACACCGCAAGGGTGAGCCGGGCGTCGCCGTCCAGGGCGGGGAAGTTGGTGGGGACGAGCAGCAGCCCGCAGATGCTGAGGGCCACCACGAGGGTTGCTGTCTGCCGTACGTTCAGGGTCACGCTGTACAGCGTTGTGGGCCGCGGTGAGCCCTCAATGAGCCGTAGATGAAGGAAAGTTCACCCGGGCCCGGACGGGTCGGCCGGTGCCGCCGCTCACTCCCCGGGCATGCGGTACCCCATCCCGCGCACCGTCTCGACCTGCTGCGCGCCGAGCTTCTTGCGCAGCGCCCGTACGTACACGTCGACGATGTTGGACCCGGGGTCGAAGTCGTAACCCCAGACGTGGGACAGGATCTGTTCCCGCGACAGGACCTGGCCGGGGTGGCGCAGGAACAGTTCGAGCAGCACGAACTCGCGGGCCGTGAGATCGACCGTACGGCCGTCGGCGCGCGCCCTGCGGGTGCGCAGATCGAGCGAGAGGCCGCCGTTCTTGAGCAGGGTGACCTCGGGGGCGCGGGCCGCCGTGCGCAGCCGCAGCCGTACCCGGGCGAGCAGCTCCTCGAAGCGGAACGGCTTGGTCATCCAGTCGTCGGCGCCGCCCTCCAGACCGGCCACGGTGTCCCGTACCGAATCCCGGGCCGTGAGCACGATCACCGGCACCGTCACCCGCGCCTCGCGCAGCTGGCGAAGGACCGTGAAGCCGTCCTTGCCGGGCAGTCCGATGTCCAGGACCACCAGGTCGAAGCCGCCGGTCAGGGCGTAGTCGTGGGCGCTCTCGCCGTCGCCGACGACCGTGGTCGTGAAGCCGTTGGAGCGCAGCCCTTTCTCGACGAAGGACGCGATGCGCTCCTCGTCCTCGACTATGAGTATCCGGTGCATCGCGTCCTACTTTCCTACGGTGCCCTGGGCGCCGCGCTCCGTGGTGCGTTCGGTGCGTCCTGCGTTCATGCCGCCGAGCCGTTCCATGCCAGGACGAACGTCGCGCCGCCGCCCTCGGTGTTCTGCAGCCGTATCTGTCCGCGGTGCCCTTCGGCGATCGCCTTCACGATGGACAGACCGAGCCCGGCTCCGCCGCTCGCGGCCCGGCGTGTGGTCCCGCGGCGGAAGCGTTCGAAGATCAGCTCGGCGTCCTGCGGCCGTACGCCGACGCCCGAGTCGGCCACGTACATCTCGACGAGAGGGCCGCGCACCCTCGACCCGATGCGGATGGTCTCGCCGGCGGCCGTGTGCTGCACGGCGTTCTGCGCCAGCTGGACCATCGCCTGCGTGACCCGCTGCGGGTCCAACCGGGCCTCGCCGTCGGCGACTTCGGCCAGCTGCCAGTCGCGGGCGCCGAGGGTGCGGGCCTTGACGTAGACATCGGCGGTGAGTTCGGCGAGCTGGACCGGCTCCGGGGTGACGAAGTCGGGCCGCTCGGCCTTGGCGAGCAGCAGCAGGTCCTCGACGATGCGGCTCATCCGGTCGAGTTCGTCGGTGACGATCCGGACGGTCTCCTCACGCTCGGTCGGGTCGTCGCCCATCAGCTCCAGATGCCCGCGCACGATCGTGATGGGTGTACGCAGTTCATGGCCCGCGTCGTCGACGAACTGCCGCTGCCCGGCGAAGGCCCGCTCGAGCCGGTCGAGCATCTCGTTGAACGTCTCGGCCAGCGCGGCCACGTCGTCCTTGCCCTGGACGGGGATGCGCCGGGTCAGGTCCTGCTCGGTGAGCTGCGCGGCCGTCGTCCGTACGAGACGTACCGGCTTGAGGATGCGGCCCGCGACCACCCAGCCGATGCCCGTGGTCATCAGGAGCGCCACCCCGGAGATCGCGAGCAGCACCCGGAACACCTGGTCCGCGCGGGCCTGGTCGTGCCCGGGGTGGAAGGCCACGACGAAGGCCGCCTGCGCGTCCTGGCCGCGCAGCGCGACCTCGACCTTCGCCCAGCGCAGCTCGCCCGAGGGGCGGTCGAGGGTGCCCGTGGACGCGGGGGACTCGAAGATCCGCCGGCGGGCCGCGGCGTCGCCGTCCAGCGGCAGGTCCGCACGGATGTCCCGCACCTGGGCCAGCTTCGCCGGGTCCGGGTCGTGCGCGCGCGCGACCAGACCGAGCAACTCCTCGTCGGGATCGGCGTACTGGCGCTCCAGGAACACCTTCAGGAGCTCCCGGGTGTCCGTGAAGGGCTTGTTGGTCGCCGGGTCCCTGCCGATGTCGACGAAGTTCTTGAACTCGTTCGCCTCCTGGCTGAGCAGCAGGGCGACCCGCTGGTCGACATCCCTCAGCAGGATCGAGCGGGTCGTGCCGGCGACCGCGGCGAGCGCCACCGCCATCACGGCGAGCAGCCACAGGAGGATGCGCAGCCGGGCCGAGAGCCGCCAGGGGGAGGAGATGCGGTCAGGGTCAGCCGTCGTCGCGGTCGTCGTCATCGTCATCGTCGTCGTTCACCGGCGGCCTGGAGACCACCTCGTCGCTCGGGTCGCCGCTGGGCTGCCGGGTACTCGGTGTCGGCGAGGGTGTCCGAGAGGGCGTGCTCGACCCGGGCGTTCCCGTCGAGCTGTTGTCCAGCTCGACCTTCGGCGGCACCTTGGGGGTCCCCGGGCTGTCGGTGAGGGCGTAGCTCGTCGCGGCGATGCCGAGAGGGATCGCCACCACGGCGGCGAGGGTCGCTATGCGGTGGGAGAAAGCCATGCCCTCAGCGTGCGCCCGCGACCCCGCGCGCCGGATGAGCCGCGGATGAAGAAGTCTTCATCCACGCACCCAGCACGCTCAGCGCACTGAGCGCACCCAGCGCCCGCTTCATCCGCTGCTTCCGCCCCTGCACCCAGGTCAGTTGTCGAGCCCGATGGCGAAGGCCGCCTCGAGGTCGTGCTGCGAATACGTGCGGAACGCCACATGTGTGTCCGTCGCCTCGACGCCCGGGATCTTGCTGATCTTGCCGGGGATGATGTCCGCGAGGTTCTCGTGCTGGTGGACGCGGACCATCGCGATCAGGTCGTACGTACCCGTGACCGAGAAGACCTCGCTGACGCTGTCGAGCGCGGCGATGGACTCGGCGATCTCCGGGATCCGGTCGACGCTGGTCTTGATGAGCACGATCGCGGTGATCACGGCTGACTGTCTCCCTCGGTGGCCGGCGCCCTGTGCCCGGCGGGCCCCTTCACTTTAGACCTACGGGCATAACGTCCCCATGCGTAGAGGAACCCCAGCGAGAAGCCCACGAGGTGCGCGAGATACGCGACCCCCGGACCGTTCTCGTCCCGCCGGGCGGCCAGCCACTGCAGGGTCACCCAGAACGGCAGCACGATCCAGGCCGGGAAGCGCAGCGGGATGAAGAACAGGAAGGGGAGCAGGCTGGTGACGCGCGCCTTGGGGAACAGCTTCAAGAACGCGCCCAGCACCGCCGAGATGGCCCCCGATGCCCCGACGAGGGTCTGCGTGGAGCCCGCGTTGGCCAGCGCGTAGGCGAACAGGGCCAGTGCGCCGCAGCCCAGATAGAACAGGGCGAACTGCAGATGCCCGAGCCGTTCCTCGACCATGCCGCCGAAGACGTACAGGAAGAGCATGTTGCCGAGCAGATGCAGCCAGCTGCCGTGCACGAACAGGGCGGTCACCGGGGTGATCGCGGCCCGCGGCGAGCCGCTGAGCAGCTCGGCCGGGATCACACCCCAGCGCGCGAAGAAGGTGCGCTGGGCGGCGAGCAGCGCGTCGCCGGTGCCGTACGCCGGATTGAGTCCTGCGGCGGGGGAGAGGATGAAGACCGCACAGCACAGGACGATCAGGCCGTACGTGACCAGGGGCCCGTGGCCCGTGAGGACCCGCGCGGCCGAGGTCCGCAGGCTCTGGCCGACCGCTCCGGCTGTGGTGATCATGTACAGATCCTGACGGAACGGGACGAATGTGCGGGGACCGCCTCGCCGTGCTGATCAGCGTCCCCAACTCCGGACGGCGTCCGCACCGCACCCCGCCAGGCCGTAGGGTTACAGGGAGTGCGTTCCGATGCGAAAGCCACCTTGAAAGGCGCCCCGCCACCATGACGGTTCCCCTGCCGACCGCCGAGACCCGCTGGCGCTGCACGCTCTGCGGCAACCTCACGCGTTTCGACGTGACGCGATCCTCGAAGGTCGTGGAATACGTCCATCTCGACCTGGCCGGTGAGCCGAAGGTGGAGGAGCGCGAGGTGGTCAGTGAGACCATCGAGTCGGTGCGGTGCCGTTGGTGCAACGCACAGGACCAGGTCGAACTGGTGGACAGGCCGGGCGCGGGCTCCTGAGGAGTGCCGCACCCTCGGACAGTGGGGTGACGGATGGTGGAGAACCAGGGCGGGGAGCCGGGCGACGGCGCCGCTGAGGTGCTCGACCGCCCGCTGCCCGAAGGTGTACGGCGCCGGGTCATCGCGCTGGCCTCGGAGGGCTTCGGCTCCCTGACGATGGCCGAACTGCCCGCTCAGCTGCGGCAGTACGCACGGTTCACACCGTCGCGGCGGCTGAAATTCGCGGGCAACGCGATGGCCTCCGCGCTGGAGTCCGATCCGCTGTTCCGCCAGCGCATCGGCGAACGGTTCAGAGAGACGCAGCCCGAACTCGCCGGCGCCCTCGACGCGGGGTCGCCGCCGCCGGCCGCGGATCCGCTGGACGTGGCGGCCGCGGCCTATGTGCTGCGCCCCGTCGGCTGGGTCAAGCTGGTCACGGCTGCGGGTGAGGAGGCGCAGCGCGCCGAGTCCGAGCGGGCCGACGAGGAGGCCAGGGCCGAGCTGGAGCGGCTGCGCACGGAGCTGGCCGCCGCCCAGGAGCACACCAGGTCCGAGACCGAACGGCTGCGCTGCGAGCTGGAGTCGGCCAAGAAGGAAGCCGAATCGCTTCACCGCAAGCTGCGCAGCGCGCTGAGCGACGTCAAGCGCGGCGAGGCGGCACTGCGCAAGGCGCACGCCGAGTTCGAGACGCAGCGCGCCGAGGCGCACGGCGCGCAGTCCGCCGCCGAGAGCGAGGCCCGGCGGCTCAAGTCCCGCCTCGCGGAGGCCGAATCGGCCCTGGAGTCCAGCCGCAAGGCGGTACGCGAGGGGCGGTCCATCGAGGACATGCGGGTGCGGCTGCTGCTCGACACCCTCCTCGAATCGGCCCAGGGGCTGCGGCGTGAACTCGCGCTGCCGCCCGTGGACGTACGCCCCGCGGAGACCGTGGACGCGGTCGAGCCGGGCCGTATGTCGCCCAAGGACATCGCCGCACGCGCCCTGTCCGAGGCCGACCCGGCGATCCTCGACCAGCTGCTCGCGCTGCCGCAGGCGCATCTGGTGGTCGACGGCTACAACGTGACGAAGACCGGCTATCCGACCATGCCGCTCGAGAAGCAGCGGCTGCGGCTGCTCGGCGGCCTGTCCGCGCTCGCCGCGCAGACCGGCGCCGAGGTCACCTGTGTCTTCGACGGGGCCGAACTGGCCGCGCCCGTCCTGCTCGCACCGCCGCGCGGGGTGCGGGTGCTGTTCTCCAAGCCCGGGGTGACGGCCGACGAACTGATCCGTCAGCTGGTGCGCGCCGAACCGCCGGGACGGCCCGTGACGGTGGTCTCCACGGACCGCGAGGTCGCGGACGGGGTGGCCAAGGCCGGGGCGCGTCCGGTGCCCTCGGTGATGCTCCTGAAGCGCCTGTCGCGCTGAGTAGTGCGCTTGGGCCGGTATCGGCCGTCTATCGGGGCTCTCGTCAACTCCTGTGACGTATGCCCGAATTCGCGAGACCTTCACACAACATAGCGTCAACCCGTCATCACTGCACGTGGGTTCTCGGTAAAGAAAACGCTCCGTGAGCATTTTTTTCTCATCGGGATTTGAACTGATCACAGGAAGGTCACTAAGGTCACGTTCGAACCTTCGCACGGTTGATCACCCATAAGGGGTGACGGCAGGTTCACCGCCCGCCGGTTCGTTCGGTAGGCGGCTTGAGAAGAAGGAGCTCGCCTTCGTGGCGTCCCACCGTCGACCCAAGCAGCCCAGCCGCACCCGCGTGACCGTGCTCACCGCGACCGCAGCCGCCGCCGTGGCGCTCACCTCCCAGGCCGCACAGGCCGACGAGAAGCCCACGAAGAAGGAAGTCAAGGCGAAGGTCGACCGGTTGTACGAGGAGGCCGAGAAGGCCACCGAGAAGTACAACGGCGCCAAGGAGCAGCAGGGCAAGCTCCAGGACGATATCGACGAGCTCCAGGACAAGGTCGCGCGCGGCCAGGACGAGCTCAACGGCCTGCGCGACAGCCTCGGTTCGATGGCCAGCGCGCAGTACCGCAGCGGCGGCATCGACCCGACCGTCCAGCTCTTCCTCTCGTCCGACCCGGACACGTATCTGGACAAGGCCTCCACGCTGGACCAGATGACGGCCAAGCAGGCCGACGCGCTGGAGAAGATCCAGGACAAGCAGCGCACCCTCGCGCAGCAGCGCAAGGAAGCCACGCAGAAGCTGAACGACCTCGAGGACACCCGCGAGGAGCTCGGCAAGAAGAAGAAGGAAGTCCAGGGCAAGCTCGGCGAGGCGCAGAAGCTCCTCAACACCCTGACCGCCAAGGAGCGCGCCGCGCTCGCCGCCGAGGACGCGCGCGCCAGCCGCGCCTCCGGCGACCGGGTCGACCTCGGCAACGCGCCCAAGGGCTCGAACTTCGCGATGGCCGCCTTCCAGGCCGCGCAGAGCAAGATCGGTTCGCCGTACGTCTACGGCGCCGTCGGCCCCGGCTCCTTCGACTGCTCGGGCCTGACCTCCTGGGCGTACGGGCAGGCCGGTGTCCAGATACCCCGGACCTCGCAGGCCCAGGCCAACTACGGCACCCGGATCTCCTCGCAGAGCGACCTGCGCGTCGGTGACCTGGTCATCTTCTACGGCGACATGCACCACGTCGGCTTCTACGCGGGCAACGGCCAGGTGCTGCACGCCCCGAAGCCGGGTGCGGTCGTGCGCTACGAGTCGATCAACAACATGCCGTACATGTTCGGCGTCCGTATCTGACCCCCGTGCCCTCCTGCGAGGACGCCGAACCGCGGTGACCCGCCCTCCGAACGGGCGAATTCCCGCATAGTCTGCTGACCCCACGCCCCGCCAACGACCTGCGTCGATGGCGGGGCGTGGTGGTGCGCGCGGCGCCGCGGGGCCCGGAGTCGGGGGTAGCTTCCGCGACGTTCGCCCCGTGCTTTCGCGGGGCGGGCCTACCGCCGGACGGGCGGGATGTGAGGCCTGTGGAGGCTCCGAGGTGCCGGAACTGCGGTTTCGGCAGGGGCCGTTGAAGCGGGAACCCGCCGGAAGCCGTTCGCGCCGCGGACGGCAGACCGGAGGCCCAGCTGGTTCGTCAGGGGCCGGACGTCCGTACTGCCGCTGATATCCGGCAGCCCGCCTTGCACGAGGGCGGGCGGCAGCGGCAGCAGGAAGGAGAGCCGTACCCCGTGGCGTCCCATCGCCGTTCCGCTTCGCCCGACCGCTTCGGCAGGTTCGACCGGAGCGCGCGCGTCACCGTCCTGTCCGCGGCCGTGGCCACCGCCGCCGCGACCCTCACCGCCGCACCGGCGGGCGCCGGCCCCGGGGGGCCCGCGGGCGGCACCCCGGGCCCGGGCGGCCGCCCCCACGCCGGGGGCGGGGGGGGCCCG
>NZ_JAEIMH010000024.1:49491-63364 GCF_016464295.1 Streptomyces sp. N35
GCGCCCCGGCGCCCGCCCCCCCCCCCCCCCCCCCCCCCCGGCCCGCCCCGGCCGGCCCCGACCCGGGGGAGCCCGCGGGCGCCACCCGGGCCAAGGTCGACCGCCTCTACGCGGAGGCCGAGCGGGCCACGGAGGCGTACAACAAGGCGGATGAGCGGGCCGGGAAGCTGCGCGAGCAGATCGACCGGTCCAAGGACCGGGTCGCGCGCGGCCAGGAGCGCATCAACACCATGCGGGGCGCGCTCGGTTCACTCGCCGGCGCCCAGTACCGCTCCGGCGGGGTCGACCCGACCCTCGCCCTGATGCTGTCCGAGAACCCGGACACGTATCTGGACAAGGCCGCCACGCTCGACCGGATCAGCGCACGGCACGCCGAAGGTCTCACCGACCTCCAGGAGGCGCAGCGCAAGCTGGCGCAGGAGCGGGACGAGGCGCAGCGCAAGCTGGCCGAACTGGAGAAGTCCCGTAAGACGGTGGCCCGGCAGAAGCGGGTCGTGGAGAAGAAGCTCGCCGAGGCGCGCCGGCTCCTCAACTCCCTGCCGGGCGCCGAACGGGCCGCGTACGACCGGGCGTCGCGCTCGGGCCGGGCCGAGATGCCCGCGGTGGGCGGCGCCCCGGCCTCCGCGCGGGCCGCGTCCGCGATCGCGGCGGTACGGCAGGCGGTCGGGCGGCCGTACGTGTGGGGCGCCAGCGGGCCGTACGGGTTCGACTGCTCGGGTCTGACGCAGTGGGCGTACTCGCAGGCGGGCGTGGGACTGCCGCGTACGTCGCAGGCGCAGCGGTACGCGGGGCGGCAGGTGTCGCTCGCGGAGGCTCAGCCGGGTGACTTGGTGGCGTATCGCGATGACGCCAGCCACATCGGGATGTACATGGGGAACGGGCAGGTGGTGCACGCGCCGTACCCCGGTGCACCGGTGCGCTACGACCCCGTCGGCATGATGCCGATCTCCTCGGTGACGCGGGTCTGACGGCTCGCTTCCCGGGTGTGGGGCGCCTCGCAGCGGCGCCCCACGGGGCCCGGCCCCCCGTACGATCGGGAACGGGGCTGGTCGAGGGCGTGTGAGAGCCGGTCTCGTGGGGCTTGGCGTGGGGGCGGGGCTGTCCGGGTGGTGCCGGGGCGCCCGGTGAGCCTGCCGACAGCCGTGCGGTCGAGGAGTTGCTGGAGCGCAGAGCCGAGGCCGTGCTCGCCGGTGATGCCGCCGGCTTCCGGGCGACCGAGGCCGACGGGGACGCCGACGAGCTGGACGATCTGGCCCAAGTGCCGCTCAGCACCTGGAAGTACGAGCTGACCCACTTGGAGCCGGCCGGCGACGAAGCCACCGCGACGGTGCGGCTGCGGTACCGGATCACCGGCTACGACGCCGCTCCGATCACCGCGGACCGCACCCTGCGGCTGCGCAGCGACGACGGTGCTTGGCTCGTGGCCTCCGACCGGCCGCAGGGCAAGGGCGCGGAGCAGCTCTGGGAACAGGGCGAGGTCAGGGCCGTGCAGGGGCAGCACAGCCTCGTCCTCGGCGTCGGCCGCAGCACCGAGAAGCTGCGCGGCTACGCGGATCTCGCCGACCGGGCCGTCCCGGCGGTCCAAGAGGTGTGGGGCAAGGGCTGGTCGGGCCGGGTCGTCGTCCTCGTACCGCGGTCGCTCGATGCCATGGGCAAGCTGCTAGGCGCACCCTCCTCCGGCTATCAGGGGATCGCCGCCGTGACCACCGGCGAGGCGGGCGGCTCCGACGCGGCGCCCGCGGACCGGATCATCCTCAACCCCGAAGCGTTCGACGTGCTGGGCGACTTCGGCCAGCAGGTCGTGCTCACGCACGAGACCACCCATGTGGCGACCCGCACCGACACCACCCCGGCGACCCCGCTGTGGCTCTCGGAGGGTTTCGCGGACTGGCTCGGCTACCGCGGCTCCGGCCGTACGGCGCAGCAGGCGGCGCCGGAACTGGACCGTGCCCTCGACCGCTCCGAGCTGCCCGTCGCGCTCCCCACCGACGACGAGTTCGCCTTCGCGGGCCATGCGTCCCGGCTCGCCCAGGCGTACGAGGGCGGCTGGCTGGCCTGCAAGATGATCGCCGAGCGCTGGGGTCAGCAGAAGCTGCTCGCCTTCTACAAGGCGGTCGGCGGGCACGAGCGGCGGGACGGGGCGGTGGAGGACGCGCTGGACGAGGTGCTCGGCACGGACCTGGAGACGCTCACGCGGGAGTGGCGGGAGTACGTGCGGCAGGAGCTGGCCTGAGGCCGGCGGGCGCCGGTCAGGGGTGGTTGAGCCGGGGCGGGGTGAGTCGGGATCCAGCGGGGTGAGTCGGGACTCAGCGGGCGACTTGGGACTCAGTGGGGTGACTCGGGATCCGGCGGGGGCAGTCGGGGTCGGGACCAATGGTGAGGACTTTTGCCCCTCGCTTTTAGGTGATGCTGGTCGTTTATATTCGTGTCATGACCGAAATGACCGATGGTGAGGCGACCGAGAGCGTGCATCGCGCCCTCGCCGTTCCTTCGCGACGGCGTCTGATGTCCCTGCTGCGGGAGGCGGACGGCCTGCTCGCGATGGACGAGCTCACCGCCGCCACCGGTCTGTCGGCGGCCACGGTGCGGCACCATCTGGCCGCACTGGCCGAGGCCGGACTCGTACGGGCCGAGAGGTCCGCGGGTACGGGACGCGGCCGGCCGAAGCTGCTGTACGCGGCCGTGCCCGCCGTCCCCGGGGGCGGCGACGAGGACCGTGCCTACCGTGATCTGGCGGGCGCCCTCGTCGACGCCCTCGCGGCCGACGCGCCCTCGGCGCGTGACGCGGGCCGGACCTGGGGCGGCCGCCTCGCCCGGGCCGCCCCTCCCGCGCCGGCGGGCCGGCGCGTGGACGCGCCCGCCCCGCGCCTCGGCTTCGATCCGGAAACGGTGCCGGCGCCTGCCGGTACGGACCGGATCCTGCTGCACGGGTGCCCGTACCGCGAGCTGGCCCGCAAGACGCCCGAGGTCGTCTGCGCCCTGCATCAGGGGCTGCTCGACGGCCTGCTCGAAGGGGACGGAACCCGGGCCGAGTTGCACCCCTTCCTCGCGCCGGATCTGTGCCGGGCCGACCTCGTCGCCAGGTGAAACACCCGCCGCGTCCCTGTATCGCATCCCCGTATCGCACCCGCCTCGTACTGCATCCCCAGGAGGACCCCGTGTTCCCGATCCGTATCGACACCCAGTACGTACGCGGTGACATGCCTGTCACCCGGATCGACCCGCAGGGCGCTCCCTTCACGGAACTCGCCGCCGCCCGGATCCAGTTGCTCGCCGGTACGGGCATGGAGGCGCACGCCTACGAGGAGTCGGAGGTGCTGCTCACCGGGGTCGAAGGCGAGGTGCGCGTCGGGGATCCCGGGCGCGGTGAGGTCGCCCTGCGGCCGGGCGCCTGTGTGATGGTCCCGCGCGGGGAGCTGTTCACCCTCGCCAACCGCACGGGCCGGCCCGCGACGCTGCTCGCCGTACTGAGCCGTGGTGACCGCGTCGAGAGCCTGCCGCGTTCGCGTCGTGTCCCGCTGTCCGAGTCCGGACGTCATCTGCAGGCCGTCGCCTGAGCCTGCCCCGGCCCCAGTAACGGATCCACTCGTTCCCCTACGCGGATCCACTCATTTCCCCTACGCAAGGAGACCCCCATGTTCGGCATGACCATCGACACCGCGCTCGACCGGAGCGCCCAGAGCCCCGCCCTGCGCCTGGACCCGAAGGGCGGCCCCTTCCGTGAGCTCGCCGCCGTACGGATCCAGGTACCCGCGGGTGGCACCATCCCGGCGCACTCCCACGGTGCGTCCGAACTGCTGCTCACCGGCATAGCGGGCGTCGTCGAGGCGTCCTGCAAGTGCGGCGCCAAGACCGTGGAGCCGGGCACGTTCGCGATGCTCCCCGCGGGCAAGGAGATCACCCTGGTCAACGACGGGGAGCAGGACGCCACGGTGCTCGCGGTCTTCTCGCAGAGCGAGTTCACCGAGGCGCTCGCGCACGCCGCGGCCGAGGGCTGCGGCTGTCACAAGGGGTGAGACCGGGGCGTCAGGACTCCAGCTCCGCGATCGCCTCCGTCAGCCACTTCTTCTCCGCGGTGCCCGTGGCCCTGGCGATCCGCAGCATGCCGCGGCGGAACAGGTCGGGCTCGGCCTCCGCCTTGACCGGCGCCCCGTCCGCGTAGAAGAAACTCGCCGGCGCGGACAGGAACTCCTGGCGCCGCCGCAGCACCGCCGCCTGCTCGGCGCGGTCCGGCAGCTGGCCGAGGAAGGCGAGCAGCGTGAAGAAGCGCTGGCCGTCCGTGATGTCCGCGTCCTTGGGTGAACGCAGCTGTTCGTGGAGCGCCGCACGGCCCTCGGCGGTGAGGGAGAGGATGCGGCGCGGGACGGCGCCCGTGCCGGGCACCGTGCGCTGGTCGAGCTTGCCGGCCTTCACCAGGCGGGTGAGGGCGGGGTAGAGCGCGCCGTCGCTGACCGGGCGGACGTGGCCGCTCAGGCCCTGGATGCGGGCCTTCAACTCGTAGCCGTGCAGCGGCCGTTCGCCGAGGAAGCCCAGGATCGTCAGTTCCAGCACTCTGTCTCCCGCTCACGCTCATGCTCGTGCTTGCCGTTCGCTCAGGCGCCATGGTATCTCTCGTCGAGGTACCTCGAATCGAGGTATAGCGAATCGAGGGGGCTGGGATGGGGCGCACCACGTCGGGGATCGGGCACACCGCGGACGGACCGGTCCACAGGCGACGGCTTGTGGCACTCGCGTATCCCGTCTACTTCGAGCTGCTCGCCTCGGTCGCCGCAGGGATCGTCACGATGATCTGGGTCGCGCGGCTCGGCGGCCTGGCCGTCGCCGCCGTGGCCGTCGCGACCAACGTCGAGAATCTGCTGCTCGGCCTCGCGCTGATCGGCGGCTCCGGTACGACGGTGCTCGTGGCGCATGCCCGCGGGACGGGCGACGCGGCCGCGCGACGCGGTGCGGTGGCGGGCGGCTGGGCGGTGTGCGCGGTCATCGCACCGGCCGTCGCGGTCGGCGGGTACCTGCTGCGCGAGCCGATCGCCGCGCTGGTCCTGGGCGGCTCCCCAGGCCCTGAAGTCGCGCTCGCCGCGGCGTACTTCGCGATCTCGCTGCCCGGCTCGGCGCTGCTCTTCGCGCAGTTCCAGCTGGACGCGGTCCTCAAGGGCGGCGGCGACACCCGTACCCCGATGCGCCTGGCGCTGCTCGCCAATGGTCTGATCCTGGTCCTCGATCCGCTGCTCATCGAGGCGTACGGCCTCCAGGGCGCCGCCCTCGCCATGGCGCTCGGCCGCGCGGTCGCGCTCGGCTGCGGGCTGCTCGTGCTGCGCCGGCACCGGACGGCGGGCCCCAGGGTGGCGGTGGCCCGTGCGGCCCTGCGCACCCTGCGGACCGGGCTGCCGATGGGCGCGGACTTCCTGCTGCGGATGGCGGCGACGCTCGCCCTGGTCGGGGTCGTCGGGCGGCTCGGCGTGGCTTCCGTGGCGGCGTACGGGATCGCCACGAAGGCGATGTACGTGGCCACCATGGCGTTCTATGCCGTACGGCAGGCGGCCTCGATCCACACCGCCCACCTGCTCGGCGAAGGGCAGCAAGGGCAGCAAGGGCACCAGGGGCACGAGGGGCACAGGGCCGTGGGGCGGCAGACGCTGCTGGTGGCCGCGACGCTGGGCACCCTCGCGGCCGGGCTGCTGCTCGCGGGCGCCCCTGCGGTGCTCGCCGCGTTCGGGGCCGGGCCCGAAGTGGCCGGGCAGGGTGCGGTGTTCCTGCGCTGCCTCGGCCCGTATCTGATCCTGCTCGCCTGCTTCATCGCGCTCGGCGGCGTTCTCGAGGGCAGTGGGCACAGCGCCCGGCTGCTGCGGATCACCGCGCTCGGGGCTTTGGTCCAACTGCCGCTCGCCTACGCCTTGTCCGGGCTCGGGCTCGCCGGAGTGGCCCTCGCCATGGGACTCGCCGCGGCCGTGCAGTGTGCGGCGCTCGGGCTGCTGGTCCGGCGGCTGCGTCAGATGCCCGCGCCGGTCTTCTCGCGCGCCGCCTGAGCGGGCCGTGCGTCGCGCTCGCGCGGTTCGGCGACCGTCTGCCGCCACAGCCGGCGGGCGGCGAGCAGGGTAGCCGCTACGAGCAGGCCGTTGCGTACGGTCAGGAGGGTGATGCCCCAGGGGTCGCTGGCCGCGACGTGCGAGAACCAGATGGGGAACTCAAGGAACGAGACCCCCGTCGCCGCCAGAGTGAGCAGCGCAGGACCGCGCATACGGCTCGTACGGAAGATCAGGCAGACCGCGGCCAGGCCGACCAGCCAGAGCAGATACTGCGGGCTGATCACCCGGCTCGTGGCCGTGAACAGGAGCACCGCGGTGAAGGCCGCGTCCGCCGGTGTCGACGGCGCCCAGGCGCGGGCGCGCAGCCGCCACAGCAGCAGCCAGGCGAAGGCCGCCGCCGTGAGCGCCTGGGCCGCGGTCGTGACGAGGGGTACGTACGGGCCGAGGAACTCCACCGAGCCGTAGTTGAGCTGCATACGGCCCGGCCAGCCGAAGTGGCGGGCCACGTGGAAGGGCAGGGCGCCCAGCGACTCGACCTCCGTGCCGCGGTCGCGCTGGAAACCCAGGAAGGCGAGCGCTCCCGGCATCGTCACGGTGAACGCCAGTGTCAGGGCGAGCGCCGTGGCGACCGCGGTGGTCCAGGCGCGGCGGGTGGCGCGGGCGCAGGGGGTGCCGATCAGGAGCAGCGCGGGCCAGACCTTGAGCAGGGCACCGAGTGCGACCAGGGCACCCTGGGTGCGGGCGTGCCGGGCGCCCGCGAGCAGCGCGGTGACGGCGACGGCGGTGACGAACAGGTCATAGCGTGCGTACGAGGTAGGCCCGAGCAGCGGCACTCCGGCGACCCACACCCAGGCACCCGCGGCCGACTTTCCGGGCCGGCCCGCCGCGTACCGCAGGAGCCCGAACACCACCGCGTCCGTGACGAAGGCCAGGACGAAGAACGCCGAGGTGTACGTGAGGAACGGCAGCAGCGCGGGGGCCAGGACGGGGAGCGCGGCAGCCGGCGGGTACTGCCAGGTGACGTCGTCCAGCGGGAACGTTCCGGTGCGCAGGATCTCGTACCAGCTCTGGTAGATGACCTCGACATCGCCGGTGACGTCCGGTCCTGGCGCCGTGAAGATCTTGAAGACCCAGAGCAGGAGCAGGGCACGCGTGGGCAGCCAGACGGCCAGGAGCCGGACGGTCAGGGGGAGTTGCGCGAGGGTGCGCAGAGGCGCGAGTCGCTTTGCGGACGTCATGTGTGCCTTGCCCGTAAATGTACTGAGTGTGGTCCGCCATGATGCCGCCGGGGAACGGGCCATGGGGTGAGGCGCGACCGTCGGCGCCTTCGGCTACTGTCGGCGTCGATGCACAAGACCCTGATCGTCACGAACGACTTCCCGCCCCGCCCCGGCGGCATCCAGGCCTTCCTGCACAACATGGCGCTGCGTCTGGACCCCGAGCAGCTCGTCGTCTATGCCTCCACCTGGAAGCGCGGCCACGAGGGTGCCGAGGCGACCGCCGCCTTCGACGCGGAACAGCCCTTCAAGGTCGTACGGGACCGCACCACGATGCTGCTGCCGACCCCGCGCGTCACACGCCGCGCGGTCTCGCTGCTGCGGGAACACGGCTGTACGTCGGTGTGGTTCGGCGCGGCCGCCCCGCTCGGCCTGATGGGCTCGGCGCTGCGCAAGGCGGGGGCGACCCGCCTTGTCGCCACCACGCACGGGCACGAGGCGGGCTGGGCCCAGCTGCCCGCGTCCCGCCAACTCCTGCGCAGGATCGGGGAGTCGACGGACACGATCACGTATCTCGGCGAGTACACGCGCTCCCGGATCGCCGCGGCGCTCACCCCCGAGGCCGCCGCGCGGATGGTGCAACTGCCGCCCGGCGTCGACGAGAAGACCTTCCACCCCGGTTCGGGCGGCGCCGAGGTACGGGCCCGGCTCGGGCTCAGCGAGCGGCCGGTGATCGTCTGCGTCTCGCGGCTCGTACCGCGCAAGGGGCAGGACACACTGATCGAGGCCATGCCGCTGATCCTGGCGAAGGTGCCGGACGCGGTGCTCCTGATCGTGGGCGGCGGCCCGTACGAGAAGGATCTGCGCAAGCTGGCCGCCGAGACCGGGGTCGCCGAGTCCGTGCGCTTCACGGGGGCCGTGCCGTGGAGCGAACTGCCCGCGCACTACGGGGCGGGCGACGTCTTCGCGATGCCGTGCCGCACCCGGCGCGGGGGCCTCGACGTCGAGGGTCTCGGCATCGTCTACCTGGAGGCCTCCGCCACCGGACTGCCCGTCGTGGCCGGTGACTCGGGCGGTGCGCCGGATGCGGTGCTCGACGGCGAGACCGGCTGGGTGGTGCGGGGCGGCTCCGCCGAGGAGTCCGCGGAGCGCGTCACGGCGCTGCTGCTCGACCCCGAGCTGCGGGCTCGGATGGGTGCGCGTGGGCGTGAGTGGGTCGAGGAGAAGTGGCGCTGGGATCTGCTGGCGGAGCGGTTGCGGGAGCTGTTGTAGGCCGGGTGCGGGTGGGGCGCCTGCGGCGGGTTTTTCTCCCCGCCCCGCCCCTTCCCGAACCCTGGGGCTTCGCCCCCGGACCCCCGCATCCGAACTTCGTTCGGATCGCCTCAAACACCGCCGGGGCTGAAGCTAGCCCCGGTAGATGGCCTCGATCTCGTCCGCGAAGTCCTTCGCCACCACGTTGCGCTTCAGCTTCAGCGAAGGCGTCAGATGGCCCGACTCCTCCGTGAACTGGGAGCCGAGGATGCGGAACTTGCGGACCGACTCCGCCTTGGAGACCGCCGCGTTGCCGTCGTCGATCGCGCGCTGGATCGTCGCGAGCAGCTCGGGGTCCTCGCGCAGCACCGCGACGGAGGCCGAGGCCTTGCCGTTCTCGGCGGCCCAGCGGCCCAGGAACTCCTCGTCGAGGGTGACCAGGGCGCCCACGAACGGGCGGCCGTCGCCGACCACCATGCACTCCGCGACGAGCGCGTGCGCACGGATACGGTCCTCGATCACCGCGGGCGCGACGTTCTTGCCGCCGGCCGTGACGATGATCTCCTTCTTGCGGCCGGTGATCGCGAGATAGCCGTCCTCGTCGAGCGTGCCGATGTCACCGGTGTGGAACCAGCCGTCGGCCAACGCCTCGGCGGTCGCACCCTCGTTGTTCCAGTAGCCCGCGAACAAGTGCTCGCCGTGCAGCAGCACTTCGCCGTCGTCGGCGATCCGGATCACCGAACCGGGCAGCGGCTGGCCGACCGTGCCGATCTTCTGGCGGTCCCAGGGGTTGAAGGCCGTGGCCGCGCAGGACTCCGTAAGGCCGTAGCCCTCGAGGACCGTGAAGCCGATGCCGCGGAAGAAGTGCCCGAGCCGCTCGCCGAGCGGGGCGCCGCCGGAGATCGCGTACTCGCCGCGGCCGCCGAGCACCGCGCGCAGCTTGCTGTAGACGAGCTTGTCGAAAGTCTTGTACTTGAGCTTCAGACCGAACGACGGGCCCGACGGGGTGTCCAGGGCGCGGCTGTACGCGATCGCCGTGTCCGCGGCCTTGTCGAAGATCTTGCCCTTGCCGTCCGCCTGCGCCTTGGCGCGCGCCGAGTTGTAGACCTTCTCGAAGACGCGCGGGACACCGAGGATCAATGTCGGGCGGAACGAGGCGAGTTCATCGGTGAGGTTCTTGATGTCAGGCACATGGCCGAGCTTGATGGGCGCCATCATCGGCGCGACCTGCACCAGGCGCCCGAAGACGTGCGCGAGCGGCAGGAACAGGAGCACCGAGCACTCGCCCGTACGGAACAGGGGGCGCAGCCGCTCCACCACGTTGCCGCACTCCGCGAAGAAGCTGCGGTGGGTCAGCACACAGCCCTTGGGGCGGCCGGTGGTGCCCGAGGTGTAGACGATCGTCGCCGGGTCGTCGGCCTTCGCGACGGCCGAACGCTCGTCGACGGTCCCGTCGCTCACCGAGGCGCCGGACGCGCGCAGCTCATCAAGGCCGCCGCCCTCGATCTGCCAGACGTTCTCCAGGGCGGGCAGCCGGTCGCGCACCGACGCGACGGCCTCCGCGTGGGCGTCGAGCTCCACGACGCAGCCGACCGCGCCCGAGTCGCCGAGGATCCACTGGATCTGCTCGGGCGAGCTGGTCTCGTACACCGGGACCGTGACGGCGCCCGCGCTCCAGATCGCGAAGTCGATCAGCGTCCACTCGTAGCGCGTACGGGACATCAGGCCGACGCGGTCGCCGGGCTGCACGCCCGCGGCGATCAGGCCCTTGGCGGCGGCGCGTACCTCGGCGAGGAAGTCTCTGGCGGTGACGTCCTGCCAAGTGCCGTTCACCTTGCGTCCGATGACCGCAACATCCGGGTGCTGCGTGGCGTTGCGGTGGACGATGTCGGTCAGATTGCCGTCCGCAGGGACCTCGTAAAGGGCCGGAAGGCTGAACTCGCGCAAGACTGCTGCTCCTCATAGGGCGCCGGCGCCACGACGTTGTGTGCTGCGACGGTGCGGTCCAAGATCGGGCAGGTGCTCGGGTGCGTGGGGCACGGGAGCACGACTGGACTGCCCGGACGTTACCCACCGGTATGGACTCTCCGATAGGGGGTCCGGGCCAGATGTTCGCTGCGTCACACGACAAGGCGTTGCACTTCGCACAGTAGTCGACCCTCCGGGCGACTCGGAAGTAACCGCAGGTCCGGTGGGGGTTCTGTGGGGGAGCCGTGCGCTCTACCAGTCCGGGCCCCGGAGTTCTAGGGTGATCGGCATGCGCGTGCATGTGGTCAGCGACGTACACGGAAACACCGAGGCACTCGCCCGCGCGGGCGACGGCGCCGACGCGCTGGTCTGCCTCGGTGACCTGGTGCTCTTCCTCGACTACGCCGACCATTCGCGCGGCATCTTCCCCGACCTCTTCGGCACCGAGAACGCCTCCCGCATCGTCGAACTGCGCACGGCCCGCCGCTTCGAGGAGGCGCGGGCCTTCGGCGCCTCGCTCTGGCGGGGCCTCGACCGCAACGCCGCCATCGAAAGTGCGGTGCGCAAGCAGTACTCCGAGCTGTTCGCGGCCTTCCCGACCCCGACGTACGCGACCTACGGCAACGTCGACATCCCGGACCTGTGGAAGGAGTACGCGGGCCAGGGCACCACTGTCCTCGACGGCGAGCGGACCGAGATCGGCGGTCTCGTCTTCGGCTTCGTCGGCGGTGGACTCAAGTCGCCGATGCGCACGCCGTACGAGATCAGCGACGAGGAGTACGCGGCGAAGATCGAGGCGGTCGGTGAGGTGGACGTGCTGTGCACGCACATCCCGCCGGAGGTGCCGGAGCTCGTGTACGACACCGTGGCGCGGCGCTTCGAGCGCGGCAGCGTCGCGCTCCTGGAGGCGATACGGCGGACCCGCCCCCGGTACGCCCTGTTCGGGCATGTGCACCAGCCGCTGGTGCGGCGGATGCGGATCGGGGTCACGGAGTGCGTCAACGTCGGGCACTTCGCGGGGTCGGGCCGGCCGTGGGCGCTGGAGTGGTGAGCGGGCGCCGTCTCGCCTGCTGAGGCGCGGGACCTGGTGCGGGGCCGGCGCGGTAGCCTTCACGGCGGCGGGTCCACCCCGTCTGCCCCTTGCATTTCGTCCCGTACTGGAGGAGCCACGGCGATGGCGGAACACACCAGCTCGAGCATCACGATCGAGGCGTCGCCCGCCGAGGTCATGGCGGTGATCGCCGACTTCGCCCGCTACCCCGACTGGACCGGCGAGGTGAAGCAGGCGGAGGTGCTCGCGACGGACGCCGCGGGGCGT
The DNA here is from genome assembly GCF_016464295.1 of Streptomyces sp. N35. Taxonomy (NCBI): domain Bacteria; kingdom Bacillati; phylum Actinomycetota; class Actinomycetes; order Kitasatosporales; family Streptomycetaceae; genus Streptomyces; species Streptomyces sp. N35. Next base: position 61,269 of record NZ_JAEIMH010000024.1, read on the forward strand.
GCGGAGCAGGTGCGTCTCGTCATGGACGCCGGCGCGATCAAGGACGACCAGGTCCTCGGCTACACCTGGACCGGTGACAACGAGGTCAGCTGGACGCTGGTCAAGTCCCAGATGCTGCGGGCGCTCGACGGCAGCTATCTGCTCGCGCCCGCCGGCAAGGGCACCGAGGTCACGTACAAGCTCACCGTCGACGTGAAGATCCCGATGCTCGGGATGATCAAGCGCAAGGCGGAGAAGGTCATCATCGACCGGGCGCTCGCGGGGCTGAAGAAGCGGGTGGAGTCGGAGCCCAAGTAGGGCACCGCCGGGGCGGGTCGGTGCCGCGGGCGTTCACGTACCGTTCACTGTCATGCGCACCCTCTTCGTCACCGGCCCCGGCGGCAGCGGCCGTACCACCATCGCGGCCGCCACCGCTCGGGCCGCCGCGGCGCAAGGGCTGCGCACGCTTCTGATCGGCTCCCCGGCCGGGCCGGTCGACGGCGTCACCGTGCGGACGGTCGATCCCGCCGCCCATTTCCGTACGGGACTCCTCGCCCTCCAGGACCGGGCCGGCGCCGCCCTCGACATGTTCGGCGCCCAGCGGCTCGACGACGACGAGCTCACACCGCTCCCCGGGGCAGATGAACTCGCGCTGCTCACGGCGCTCCGCGACGCCCATCGCAGCGAGGCACACGACCTCGTCGTGGTCGATCTGCCGCCCACAGGGAAGGCCCTGGCCACCCTCGCGCTGCCCGCACAGCTGCGCCGCTACGTGCGCCGGCTGCTGCCTCCGGAACGCCAGGCCGCCCGGGCCCTGCGGCCCATGCTGGCCCAGCTCGCGGGGGTGCCCATGCCCGCGCGGTGGCTGTACGAGTCGGCCGCGCAGTGGGACGTCCATCTCGCCGGGGTGCAGTCCGTGATCGAGAGCGAGCACACCGCCATACGGCTCGTCGCCGAGCCCGGTCCCGCCGGGGCCGACGCCGTGCGGAGCGCGGTGAAGGGGCTCGCCCTGTACGGCCTGCCGGTCGAGACCCTGATCGCCAACCGCGTCCTGCCCAAGGACTCCGCCGACCCGTGGCTGGCCGGGCTCGCCGCCCAGCAGGACAAGGCCCTCGCCGAATGGCGCACCGACGGCCTGCCGGTGGCCGAGACCGCCCACCTCGGCCACGACCCGCGCGGCACCGACGACCTGGCGGCCCTCGCGGTCCCGGCGCCCCGCCCCGTACCGCAGCCGGCTTCCTGGCCGATAACCGACCGCCTGGCGGACGACGGGATCCTGGAGTGGCGGATACCGCTGCCCGGAGCCGTGCGCGAGGAGGTCGATCTCGTGCGGCGCGGGGACGAACTGGTCATCACCGCGGGGGAGTTCCGCCGGATCGTGCCCCTGCCGTCCGCGCTGCGCCGCTGTACCGTCGCCGGCGCGGGTCTGAAGGACGGCGGGCTCAGCATCCGTTTCGCGCCCGACCCGGGTCTGTGGCCCCGTGCCTGAGGGGCCTCGTACCGGCCACACCCTGATCCCCGTACCGCCGTTCGGGTACCGTCGAAGGTACGCAGCCACGCACCGTCCGACCCGCCGCAGGAGCCCGTCATGAGTGACACCGAGCGCCCCGCCGACCAGCCCCGAGCGGCCGACGACGACGCATGGGAGCAGGCCTGTGCCGAGGACCTCGCCGCCGAGCAGGCCCGGCGCCGCGCCCAGTACGGCACGCCGCCCGGATCCGCCGCCGAGGAACTGCGCCGTCTGGTGGACGCCGTGAGCGAGAAGTTGTCCGGACTGCAGTCGCCGATCGCCGGGATGGCCGCGCAGGGCGCCGTCAACCAGCTGATCAACCAGGCGAAGTCGGTCGTCGAGCCCGTCATCCAGCGCAATCCCGACGTCTTCGACCACCTCGCGGCCGCGGGCTCCGAGCTGCTCGCGGCGTACCGTTCGGCCGTAGAGGGCCATGAGCGCCGCTGGACCGACGACCATGACGCCAAGGACCGCAAGGGCGAAGGGCCGTCCACGGGCGACCACATCGACTTGGACTAGGGGGCTGCTGGCGCGCCCCCCCCCGCGCCTCGCGGGGACGGCGGGGGGGCGGGGGGCGGGGCCCCCGGTCCCCTCCGCTGGGCTGGGC